>JADLAJ010000081.1 GCA_020848255.1 Chitinophagales bacterium | reverse complement strand
TGGTCGATGAAATCTCGGCTACTATTATTCTTCAGGGCTTTTTGGAAACACTATAATTTACTAACTTTACACCGTAATCAGAATTACTTATTACTTAGATCTTAATACTTATACCTAAAGAATGATTTTACCTGTAACATTATATGGCGATCCGGTTTTGAAAAAACGTGCGGAAGATATTGCCGCCGATTTTCCCAATTTGCCGGATGTCATTAAAAATATGTGGCAAACCATGTATGCCGCATCCGGTGTTGGCCTCGCTGCACCACAGGTGGGGATGTCCATCCGTTTGTTTGTGGTAGATACCGTGCAGTTGCAGGAAAAAAGAAAGACTGATTTCAATGGCATCAAAAAGGTATTTATAAATCCAAGCATTTTAGAAGAGACAGGTGAGGAGTGGAAATATGAAGAAGGTTGTTTAAGTATTCCCGGCATCCGCGAAGATGTGTTCCGCGAGCCGGTCGTAAAAATTCATTATTTCGACGAGCATTTCAATGAGTTTACAGAAACATTCGATGACATCAACGCGCGCGTTATTCAGCATGAATACGACCACATAGAAGGTGTTTTATTCACCGATAAATTAAAACCATTGAAGCGTAAACTTCTTTTACCTAAATTGACTAAAATATCCCGTGGAGAAGTAGATGTGGATTACAGAGTAAGAGTGTATAAGAAATAATTTGATTAGCAATTAGACAATTAATGTTTGATAAACTTTAAATTGTTAATTGTACATCGTTAATCGTTCATTATTTCTTCTTCTTTTTAGCCTTAATATCTTTGATAAATCTGGCCCAGGCAAATGGATCCGTTAAAGAAATTCCCGGACGCTGATTTCCGTTTCTGTTGTAATAATAGCCTACCTGTGACTGCACATACTGGCTGAAGTTTTCTTTTCCGTCGAAATTGGTTTTCTTGGAAATCTCATCCGTCAGAATAGACTGCTCAATCGTATTTTGTGCAAGTTCCTGTAGATTATCAGGAATATTCAGATTCACCATTGCTTGTCGCAACTGACTTGGTGTAGGTAGTGGCCGGATCGTAACGCCTTTCAGTTCATATAAATCTCTTTCCAATCCTATTTCTTTGGTAAAAGAACTGGTTTCTAAATCCGTAGGAATAGCTACCTTAAATGTTTTATATCCAAGCGATTTAACTAAAACAGTATCCCCCTTTCCGGCAGCAAATGTAAAGAATCCGTCATATCCCGTGATGGTACCGCGGTTTTCGTTTTGAATGTAAACGGCACAAAGCGGCACCACCGCACCTGTTTCTGCATCACGCACAAAACCGGAAAACTGAATAATGTCTTTGGCACTTACCGCAAACAAACACAGGGAATTTATCAGGAAAAAAGTAACTAATTTCTTCATTTGGAGATATCTTACCAAAATTAATACCAATATTTGGTTAATACTACACTTTACAATATTATAATGTTTTTTAACAACCTCTTAGGAGGAAACGGCTATTTTAATTTAACTTTGCGATATTCAACAATTTTACCATTTTTATTCATACTACAATCATTAAAACATGGATTATATTAAAGAAACAATCGAACTGAATAAAGAACGCTTTGTACAGGAACTTATCGACTGGCTGAAGATTCCATCGGTTTCTGCCGACCCGAAATTTAAAGACGATGTACTAAAAGCTGCGGATTATCTAAAAAACCAGTTTACACAGGCAGGCATGGAAAATGTGCAATTATTGCCCACCAAAGGCTATCCGGTGGTGTATGCAGATAAAATTACTGACCCGTCTAAGCCTACTGTGCTGGTGTATGGGCACTACGATGTGCAGCCCGCTGATCCATATGAATTGTGGACTTCGCCGCCTTTTGAGCCGGTGGTGAAAACAACTGAAGCACATCCTCAGGGCGCTATTTATGCGCGCGGTGCCTGTGACGACAAAGGGCAGGTGTACATGCATGTAAAAGCACTGGAAATGATGCTGTCCAATCAGGATTTGCCTTGCAACATCAAAGTGATTATAGAAGGAGAAGAGGAAGTGGGTTCTGCCAACCTGGGCAATTTCCTGACGGAATACAAAGAAAAACTGAAAGCGGATGTGATTTTGATTTCCGATACGGGTATCATCAACAACGAAACGCCTTGCATTACGAACGGTTTGCGCGGTTTGTGCTATATGGAAGTGGAAGTGTTAGGACCGAACCGCGATTTGCATTCCGGTATCTATGGCGGCGGTGTGGATAATCCATTAAATGTATTGTGTAAATTAATAGGTTCGTTAAAAGACGATAATGGACATATAACTGTGGAAGATTTTTACGGCGATGTAATAGAATTGAGCGACGAAGAGAAAATACAAATCAATTCGGTGCCGGTAACGGTAGCAGAGTTTGAGCAAAGCATCGGTTTGCCGAAATCATACGGAGAACAAGGCTATACCTTGCTGGAACAGCTAAGTATTCGTCCTACGCTGGATGTGAATGGCATCTGGGGTGGCTATATTGGCGAAGGGGCAAAAACGGTATTGCCGTCTAAAGCGAATGCAAAAATAAGTATGCGTCTGGTGCCCAACCAGTCTTCTAAAAAGATTGCTGAATTATTTACAAAGCATTTTGAGAAAATTGCACCGAATACGGTAAGGGTAAAAGTAACCGAACATCATGGAGGCGAGCCTTACGTAACGCCGATAGATTCCATCGAATACAAAGCGGCGGAACTGGCTTTGACGGAAACATTCGGTAAAAAACCACTCGCCATGCGTAATGGTGCCAGCATTCCGATTGTGGCGCTGTTTGAAGAAATATTAGGATTGAAATCCGTGCTGATGGGCTTTGGCTTAGACAGCGATGCCATCCACTCACCAAATGAACACTACGGTTTGTTCAACTATTTCAAAGGCATTGAAACCATTCCTTATTTTTATAAATATTACGCAGAATTGAAGAAGTAATTGTTGAATTGTTGAGTTGTTGAATTACAGAATTGTAGAATGAAAATTAGAGCAAAATATGGCACAATAACAATAGAACTGTTTTTAATCTTATTTCTAATCAGTTGTAAACAGAGAGAATCTGCAATTTTATTTGATGAGCCACAGCCATCTGGAGTTAGAAATTTAAATACTTTTCCAAAGTCTTATCAGGGGATTTACATAGACAAAGATTCATCATTTTTAAGAATCACACCAAATTATTTAATTAGCGAAGATTTCTTTTTAATACAGATTCATAAGAGCGAGTTAGATTCCCTTAGAGACCAGATTATTTATAAAAATGGCAAAATTATTTATCCAGCTTTAGAAGATACTTTTATAGCTAAAGAATTTAAAGATTCTATTTACTGGAAAGAAGTAATTATAGATACTATTATTAGAATTTCGGAAGATAATATTGTTAGAAAATATAAAGGTTATGTGGTTTTAAATAGCAAAGTTGATTCTTCATCTTATGCAGTTAGTCTTTTGAAATTAGAAAAAAGGAAGCTTTCTATTAAACAAATTGATTCTAAAGAAGATTTAGTAAATTTAAAACCAACAGAAGTAACAACAATTTCACAAGACTCAATAAAGAATGATACATTGTCAATGAAATTTCATTTAACTAAAAATGAATTTAAAGGGATTTTGAAAATTAAGGATTTCAGTTCACCGATGATATATTACAAGATTAAATAAGCAATTCAACAATTCAACCATTGATCACTCGCGACACCATAGCAAAAATTCTCGATACGGCTCAGATAGAAGACGTGGTACGCGATTTTGTCAACCTGAAAAAAGCAGGCAGTCTGCTGAAAGGCAATTGCCCCTTCCATCAGGAAAAAACCCCTTCGTTTGTCGTCAACCCCAATAAAAATATTTTCAAATGTTTCGGCTGCGGCAAGGGCGGCGACAGCGTCAGTTTCATCATGGAACACGAGAAATTCAACTTCCCGGAAGCACTGCGCTATCTCGCTAATAAATACCACATCGAAATTGAGGAAACACAGGTTTCCAACGAAGATAAACAGGTACAGGATGAAAAGGAAAGTTTGCTGATTGCACTGAATTACGCGGCAAAGTTTTACCAGACACAACTCACAGAAACTGAAGACGGCAAAGCCATCGGCTTATCCTATTTTAAAGAACGCGGTTTCTTAGACGATACCATCAATACCTTTCAGCTCGGTTATTCGCCCGATAGTTACGACACCTTTTATAAACAGGCTACCAAAGATGGTTACAGCGAAGAGATGCTGTTAAAGGCCGGATTAATCAAAGAAAAAAACGGCAAGCACTACGATTTTTTCCGCGATCGTGTGATGTTTCCGATTTTCAATGTTTCAGGAAAAGTAGTAGCCTTTGGCGGCAGAATGCTGAAGTCGGGCAAAACGGATAATCCGAATGTCTACAATCCCAAATACATCAACACTGCCGAAACCGATGTGTATCACAAAAGTCAGGTGCTGTACGGTATTTCGCACGCCAAAGCGGAAATACGCAAACACGATGTGTGTTATCTGGTGGAGGGCTACACCGATGTGATTTCCCTGTATCAGGCGGGCATCAAAAATGTGGTGGCTTCCAGCGGTACGGCGCTGACCAAAGAACAGGTACAGCTCATCAAACGCTTCACGCAAAATATGGTGATTTTGTACGATGGCGATGCGGCGGGTGTAAAAGCGGCGTTGCGCGGACTCGATATTGTACTGGAGCAGGGACTGAATGTGAAGCTGGTGTTGCTGCCGGATAGCGAAGACCCAGATTCGTTCGTGAAGAAAAACGGTACGGATGCCACGCTGGATTTTATCCAAAAAAAGCAGCAGGATTTTATTCTCTTTAAGGCCACACAAGGTATTGAAGAAGTAAAAAATGATCCGGTAAAAAAAGCGGAAGTTATCAAAGATATCG
>JADLAJ010000080.1 GCA_020848255.1 Chitinophagales bacterium | reverse complement strand
ATGTGAATGGTCTAATTAGTTTGCAGGAACTGGAAAATGCTATTACAGAAAAAACCATTCTGGTTTGTGTGATGTATGCCAACAATGAAACCGGCGTCATTCAAAACATTCGGGAAATATCAAAAATAGTACACGCTAAAAATTCCATTTTTTGTTGTGATGCCACACAGGCGATTGGGAAAATTTCCGTAGATGTACAATGTGACGGAATTGATGTGCTGTGTTTATCTGCCCACAAAATTTACGGACCGAAAGGAACGGGTGCTTTGTACGTTAGAAGAAAAAATCCCCGTGTAAGCTTAGAACCGTTGATACATGGCGGCGGACACGAACGCGGTTTGCGCAGCGGCACGCTGAATGTGCCCGGCATCGTAGGATTAGGCAAGGCTTGTGAGATGATTTCTCTTGATGGTAAAACGGAAAGTTTAAGAAATGAATTTGAACATGCTCTGATTCAACAATTCAGCAATTCAATAATTATCAATAGTGCGAATGTTCCTCGTTTACCGAACACGTCCAACATCAGCTTTCCGTTCAAAGCGGTGGATTTTATCCGTCATACCAAAAGTAAACTGGCAATTTCTACCGGATCTGCCTGTACCTCTGCAGAAAACCTTCCTTCTCATGTATTAACAGCGATGGGTTTACCCAAAGAACTGGCAGAAAAATCCATACGATTTAGCTTGGGTAAGTACACTACCAAAGAAGAAATGGATGAAGTAGTAAAAATGATAGAATCGTTACTCGTTAATCGTTAATCAACTATTTTTTACGCAGGTATTTCTCCGTTTGCAACTCCAGGTATTTCCAGCTGATGGTTAATGTATCGCCGCTAGCAGATAAATAATATTGTGCCGGACGTTCGTCATTAAACTGAATCATATCTGTAGTATTCTCTTTAAATAGAATAGTATTTCCGCTTCTGGGCAAGGTGTTTGCCTTTGTATGCACTTCCATAAACGTGTTATCGTTTTTCAATTCCAGTTCAATGTTATCGCTGGTACTTGCCGGCGTGGAAATACCATGACGAATACCGCAACAATCTGTTTCAATCCATATCCAGCTGCCGAATATATTCTTAGGAGAAACGGTCTTGTTTGGCTCTACCCATTCTCCGCCTTTTTTAGGTTTTGGCAGTTTGGCAGCTTTAGGAGGTTTTCCGGCAAATGAGAATAAAGTTGCAGACAATAAAAAGGTTGCTAAAAAAAGATTTTTCATTCTTATCTGAATTAATTTGCTTAAAATTATAAAATTTACATCACACAATAACACTTATACAAATATTTTGCCAAAAATGTCTGAAATCCAAAAAATACGAATAGATAAATGGTTATGGGCCATTCGTATGTACAAGACAAGAACGCTGGCTACCGAAGCCTGCGCTGCCGGAAAAATTAAAATAGAGGGAGAATCGGTCAAAGCATCTTACTTACTAAAGGTTGGTCAAACGATACAAATGAACAGGCAAGGTGAAAAATGGACGCTGAAATCGGTGAAGCTGATAGAAAAACGGGTGGGTGCTCCTTTAGCTGCAGAGTGCTACGAAGACCTTACGCCACCCGAAGAGAAAAACAAACTCTTGTTTCCTGCTTCATTTTATGAAGTAAGAGACAAAGGAATTGGCAGACCCACCAAAAGAGACAGGCGTGAAATAGACAAATTCAAAGATATTGAGGAGTAGAACTTAACCCTTTTAAATAAATAATAACACTTCTGTGTCGGCAAAAATGGATTTTAACACGAAAAAGTAGTAATTTTGTATCAAATAATTAATTATGTTTGGAATGCACGGACCGGAATTATGGTTCATCTTAGCGATAGTGGTGTTACTTTTTGGAGGCAAAAAAATTCCGGAATTAATGCGTGGCGTTGGTAAAGGTATACGCGAGTTTAATTCTGCAAAAAACAATCTTCAGGACGAATTTGAAAAAGGATTGAAAGAAGACGAGAGTAAAAAACTACCTGAAAACAAATAATCCTAAATTTATCTATAGTGGAAATGTACAGATCTCTGAAGAAGCTGCAAGAAGATTTATATAAAAAAACAATAACAGCAACAGAACTTACCCGCCACTACATTACCCAAATTCATTTACAAGAAGACCTGAATGCTTTCGTTGAAGTATTTGAAGAAAGTGCTTTGGCTGCCGCACAACAAATTGATGCGAAAATTGCATCTAATCAGCCTTTAGGAAAATTATTCGGCTTAACGATTGCCATCAAAGACAATATCGTTTATAAAAATCACCTCTCTACTGCCAGTTCAAAAATCTTAGAGGGATTTAATTCGCCCTATTCTGCTACTGTAATCGAAAAATTACTGGCAGAAGATGCCATTATAATCGGCAGAACCAATTGCGATGAATTTGCCATGGGCGGCAGTAATGAGAACTCCTATTATGGTGCTGTCAAAAACCCTGTAGATACCACACGTGTTTCCGGTGGTTCTTCCGGTGGTTCAGCGGCAGCCGTGGCCGCTGATTTATGTTTAGCTGCCTTAGGTTCCGATACCGGCGGTTCTATCCGTCAGCCTGCCTCTTTTTGCGGCATTGTTGGTTTAAAACCAACTTACGGAAGAGTTTCCCGTTATGGGTTAATTGCCTATGGTTCTTCTTTCGATCAAATCGGCCCATTCACCCATAATATGGAAGACGCCGCCCTCATTTTAGAAGTGATTGCCGGCGGTGATACCTATGACGCTACCTGTTCTCAGAAAGCAGTTCCGGCATATACACAACAACTCTCCTCTGACAAAAAATACAAAATTGCCTATTATAAAAATGCGCTGGAGCATGAAGGGGTGGATGCAGAAGTGCGGGAAGCGAGCTTACACATGATTGAACGCCTGAAAAGCGAAGGACATCAGGTTGAGGCGATTGATTTTGCCGAACTGGATTATATCGTTCCGGCTTACTACGTGCTAACTACAGCTGAAGCTTCTTCCAACTTATCCCGTTTTGACGGCGTGAAGTATGGTTATCAGGCAAAAGAAGCAAACGATTTAGAATCAACGTATAAACTTACCCGTTCTCAGGGTTTTGGGAAAGAAGTACAGCGCCGAATCATGAGCGGAACCTTCGTGCTGAGCGCCGGTTATTACGATGCCTACTATTCCAAAGCGCAAAAAGTGCGCAGAATTGTAGCTGAAAAAACAAAAAAAACGCTGGAAGAATACGATTTTATTCTTTGTCCTACCGCACCAACCCCGGCTTACAAAATCGGAGAAGTGCAGGATTCCATCGCTTCTTTTCTGGGTGATATCTTTACTGTGCAGGCAAATATTGCCGGAATTCCGGGAATATCACTTCCTTTATATAAAACCAAGTCAGGTTTACCTATTGGTATGCAATTTATGGCAGGAAGATGGCAGGAAGAAAAACTGCTGGCATTCTCCAATTCCTTAATGGTCTAAATTCTACATAACTATTTAATTATCAGCATACTGATTTTTAGAAAATCCTAAAAAAATCCTAAAAAACGCTTCTTTTTCCGATAAAAAGCACAATTTTCCTATCTTGCAAAAATGAGATTGCAGAAAATTACCTCTTTATATATACTTTTTGTTTTTTTTAGTTTCACTTATACAGCACTGGGACAAACTTCGCCCCCTTCGCAGTTTAAAGATGCTTCAGACGAATTAGTGATTCCGACGGAAGAACAATTATTCAAAAACGATCCCGATCCCGTGGTTATGAGCGCGCAAATTGCAGTTCGTTTAAAGAAGATACAACAAACGATTCCGCTCGACTATAATGAGCATGTACAAAAATACATCACCTATAATACCGATGCCAAACGCAAGGAGCACGTTGCCAAAATGCTGGGCAGGTCAAAAAAATTCTTTCCGATTTTCGAACCTATTTTAGCAAAATACGGCATTCCCGATGAAATGAAATATCTGGCTGTGGTGGAATCGGCGCTCAATCCGTTTGCTGTTTCACGAGCCGGTGCCAGCGGACCGTGGCAATTCATGTACAGTACTGCATTGCGTTACGAACTGAATATTTCTAAACGCGTGGATGAACGCCGTGACCCGTATGCGGCTTGCGAAGCTGCGGCAAAGTACCTGAAAGAAATGTATAATTTTTACGGCAGCTGGCAGCTGGCCATTGCCTCCTATAATTGCGGTGCGGGAAATGTAAACCGGGCAATCAAAAAAGCGGGTGGCTCCACCAGTTTCTGGGATATCCGTGCTTATCTGCCGGCAGAAACGCGGGCTTATGTACCTTCATTTATTGCGATAGTATACGCCATGAAATATGCCGGAAAATATGGCATTTCGCCATTAATTGTTGAACGGGAAAACACGCAGCGTTTCACCGTACGTCAGAAAATTACCGTGAATGATTTGGAGAGTTTATTAAACATTCCGCGGCAAACTATTATTGATGAGAACCCATCATTGCTGACTACTTTTATTCCACCGGATTTTACCTTAAATCTTCCGTCCTCAAAAATATTTTCGTTTAATCAGTTGCAGGATTCTTTGTACCAGAAAGCATTATGTGAGCTGGAAGACCAGAAATTAATTGTACCAAGTATTATAAGACCCACCAACTCTCCAAAAGAAACGAGCGGTGATGATATTATTCCTGTTAATAATAACCCTGCAGGCAATACTGTAAGTAAAAACACAACTGCTTCAAAAAGCAAAACAAAAGAAGAATGGAAATCAATACCTGTTATTACTGATGAAAAAAAATCACCTCAAAAAAATACTGAAACCCCTGTAAAAAAAGGCTCTTCAAACACATTAAAAGAGGACGACAATAACTATAAAACAATTGCCTATAAAGTAAAAAAAGGCGACAACCTTGGTAATATTGCCGGCTGGTTTCACTGCAACGTAAAAGAAATAAGACGCTGGAATGATTTAACCGGAAACAACATAAATGTAAATGATGAGTTGTTGATTTATGTACATAAAAATGATCTCAAAAAATTTGTCCGGTTTAATTACTTAAGTAAAAACATCAAAGATGAACTAAGCGGAAAAATCACTACACAGGAAGAAAAAGATGCTGACACAAAAACAAAAGAACAGAAAGCACAAACACCCTTAATTGATAAAATTAATCCTGTAAAAATTTTATCTAAAAAAGATTGCTTCCAGACACACAAAATAAAAGAAGGGGAAACACTCTGGTCTGTTGCACAAAAATATGACGAAGCAACTGTGCAGGATTTAATGCAATGGAACGGGTTCAAAAAAACACCCATTTTACACAAGGGTGATTTAATAAAAGTGAAGAAAATAGCATGCAAATAACTATTGTAGTATATTTAATCATTGAAAGATTCAAAGCTATATACGATAATTGATGCACTGAGAGGCAATCAGATAAGCCTTATAGAAAAACACCTGAAAGAAGACAAGCGCAAGTCTTTATTGCAATTATTTCTCTTGCTCAAAAAAACAGGCACTGCCGTCATTGGCAGAGATGCATTATTCTACAAAATTTTCAAAAAGAAGTATTCCGCTGCCAACGATTATATTCTCCGTAATGAGATGCGCCTGCTCGTTGAAAAAATAGAATCCATCCTGATTAAAGAGCAGGTTGAAAAACTACTCGTATCCGATAATTTATTTCAACTGAAACAACAACTGCTCATGTATAAAAACCTTGATTTGTTTGAGTTTTATGTAGATACCTGGAAAGAGGCAAAATCACTGGCACTGGAGCAATATCAGTATCAGTATGTACTGGAATTAAACGCCGATTATTTTGAATTTGTTCAGTTTCACATTCGCAACTATAGGGAACGACTGGAAATCTATAACAAACTCATTGACGAAAATATTTTATACTCCAATTATTTTCTTGCAAGGCAATATGCCTATACTTCGTTTCTGGAAGGCAATGCAAATAAATTACGTCTGGAATATCAGATAAAACAGGAGAATAAAATCCCTGAAAAAACAGCAGAGATAGAACTACAGCAATATAGTGCACATATTAATGATTATTTTAATCTCGTGGGCAAGTGGTTTCCATTTCAAAGCAAGGGAAAGACTGATATTTTGCTGGAGGCATTAACGGTTCTGGAAAAATGCAATAAAGATGCTGCCATATACCAACAGGAACATATGCGGGTGCTGAATTTAATTGCAACCGACTTTTCCATGTCTGCAGATTTTGAAAAAGCAGCCGTTTATTTTGAAAAATTTTTCAGCGAAACTCCTGACTCTCAGCTGCACAACAAAGCCTATTACCTGTATAATTACGCGGTAAATCTGACCAAATTAAACCAGTACGAAAAAGCCCTTCAGGTTATTAATGATGCGGAAAAACACATTAAGCCATCCAATGAGTTTTTAAAAGATAAGTATCGCTTACTAAAAGTAATTTGTTACCTCTTTATCAAAGATGCACCACAATTAAAGAAGATGATTCCGACAGATTTCTCCGTCTTGCTGCCGGAACAACGTATCTATTTCCGATTTGTAAATACGATTTATTACATCATTAATAAAGAATTTGATTTAGCCTCTGAAGAAATTAATAATTTACTGCGTTCTAAACTGATTAATGAGATTGATATTCATTTTTTAGCGGTAGCCAGATTTTACAAAGATGCATTAAGTTTAATTTTGAAAGAAAATACCCTGAAACTCTCTGCTTCTTCTTTTAAAAAGATAAAACAGGAAGCATTCCTTTTTGATACAAATGAACCTGCTGTAGTGGTCAACTACATGCCTTACAAATGGCTGAAGACCTCCTTGGATATTTGATTTTCTCCCGAAAATTCAGGATTATTTTTGGTATTTTTGCCCAACAAGCCTATATTGTAGTCAACTATAAACTATGTTCGCATACCTAAACGGAAAAATCACTTACAAAACACCCACTCATGTCTATCTGGATTGCAACGGAGTTGGATATTTTGTCAATATATCACTGTCGACCTTTTCGCAAATCGAAAATACCTCAATTGTTAAATTATTTACTCACCTTGTTGTCCGGGAAGATGCACACGTATTGTATGGTTTTTTCAGTGAAGAAGAAAAAAATATGTTTTTGCATCTGATATCCGTATCCGGTGTGGGACCCAACACAGCCAGACTGGTGCTTTCTTCTATGTCTGTAAATGAATTTCAGAAGGCAATAATTCAGGGAGATGTACGTTTAATACAATCTATAAAGGGCATTGGTCCCAAATCGGCACAACGATTAATTTTAGAACTAAAGGACAAACTGAAGAAAGAACCGCTACAGGAAGGAATGGACACTCTATTGCTGCATGGAAGTCAATCTGTGATTACAGATGAAGCTTTGGCGGCCTTAAGTATGCTTGGCTTTCAGAAGGCACAGGCAGAAAAGGCTGTTCAAAAAGCAATAAAAGACAATCATCAAATACAAACAGTTGAAGAATTGATTAAATTGAGCCTAAAAAATTTGTAAATTTGCAGCACACACTTTTTATTTAGTGAGAAAAAAAATACATACTACTTCCACAAGTACGCTCCTATTTTTTGCTATTTTATGTAGCTCACTGAATGGTATTGCCCAAACAGACACGACAAAGCCAGCTCTACGTTATCCTATTGAAGACAGAAATACGGACTTTTTAATTACAAAACCAAAGGCGACCATCGATTTAAAAGACCCGAAGATTGTAGATAAGAAAATCGAATACGATCCGCAAACTAACAAATATGTAGTGTATGAAAAAATTGGTGACACTTATTACAAGACACCCACCTACATGACATATGATGAATTTTTACAATACTCCAGTCAGGAATCCGAACAAACTTATTTCCAGCAACGCTCCCGGGCAATAGATCTGGCAGAACGAAAAAGCAAACAGCCGTTTTTATATCAGGGACCGGAATTATTTAACCGTTTCTTAGGCGGTACTAAAATTGAAATAAAACCGCAGGGAAATGTAGATGTAACCATTGGCGTCAACTCACAGCGCATAGACAATCCTGTTTTACTGCAAAATCAACGTCGTAATATCAACTTCGATTTTGACATGAATATCCAGCTTGGATTGCAGGCATCTATCGGTGACAAAATGAAACTGGGCATTAACTACAATACAAAATCCGGTTTCGCTTTTGAAAATCAGTTAAAGTTAGGCTATAAAGGAAAAGAAGACGATATCATACAGGCACTAGAGTTTGGTAATGTAAGCATGCCCTTGCGAAGTGCTTTAATAAAAGGCCCTCAAAATTTATTTGGGGTAAAAACGCAATTGAAATTCGGCCGTTTAACTATTACCAATGTATTGGCTCAGCAAAAATCAAAAACGGAAAATGTTCGAATTGAAAATGGTGCTCAAACCAAAAAATTTGTCATTAAAGCGGATGAATACGAAGACAACAGACACTTTTTCATTGCACAATATTTCAGAGATGCATACGAACAGAACCTAAGCAGATTACCTTTTGTAAGTTCACAAACTGTTATAAACAGAATTGAAGTTTGGGTTACCAACAAAACAAGGCAAACTGAAGAAGTAAGAGAAATTGTAGCCTTTCAGGATTTAGGAGAAACCAATAAAATTTATAATACCTCTACAGTTATTAGCAACGGAGGAATATACCCTGAAAGCAATTCCAATAATTTATACAACATTATAACCAGAGGAACCAATTCCGGAGATTTTCGTGACCCAAGCAGATGTATCAGTTTCTTAGAAAGTAACGGATTACAGGCAGTGGATGATTTTGAAAAAGTAAGCGCCCGAAAACTGGCAACCACAGAATATGTTTTTAATGCGCAATTAGGATATATATCTTTAAACCAGCAACTGCGTCCCGATGAAGTATTGGGTGTGGCAATACAATATACTGTAAATGGTAAAGTTTTTCAGCTGGGTGAATTTGCTACAGATTTACCTCCGTTAGCAGATACTACAAAAACAAAAGATCAGATTTTAGCACTAAAGATGCTAAAAGCCACTTCGGTAAGAACGGCAGAACCAATTTGGGATCTGATGATGAAAAACGTGTATTCACTCAATGCGTTTAACGTTAGCCCTGATCAGTTTTTCTTTGACATCTATTATATAGATCCGGGTGGCGGTCAAAAAAGATATTTACCAGATGCAGGTAATATCACCGGCAAGCAACTATTACAGGTACTGAATCTCGATAACGTAAACAATCAGCTGGATCCGCAGAACGACGGACGTTTCGATTTTATTCCTAACGTGACAATTAACCCGAGAAACGGGAAAATATATTTTCCGGTATTAGAGCCTTTCGGAAGTTCACTGGCAAACGCAATTGGTGATCCGGCAATTGCAGCGAGATATGCTTACCGCTATTTATATGACACCACCAAATTTGCAGCTCAGCAATTTCCGGAATTTAACCGCTTCGTTTTAAAAGGCTCTTACCGTGGTACAGACAACAGCACATTCAGATTGCCTGGTGCTTTCAATTTGCCGCAAGGTTCTGTAAGCGTGAGTGCCGGCGGAAATCAGTTGAAAGAAAATATTGACTACACCGTTAATTACGGTATCGGCGAAGTAGTCATTATCAATCAGGGTGTCTTAAATTCAGGGATTCCCATCGATATAAAATTTGAAAACAATATTCTCTTTGGCGTAGTAAATAAATCTTTGTTCGGAACAAGATTAGATTACACCGTCAATAAAAATTTCACTATCGGTTTTACACACATGCGTCTCGCTGAAAAGCCGTTTACACAAAAAGTAAATTTCAACGACGACCCTGTAAAAAATAATATACTCGGATTAGATATTAATTACTCAACTGAATCTAAAGGACTAACCAGAGCGTTTAATAAAATTACTGCTCAGGATACCAAAGAAGCCTCCAAAGTTTCGGTAGCAGCAGAAGCAGCATATTTTATGCCGGGGCACTCAAAAGCAATTAATGTGGATGATGCAGGGACGGTATATGTGGATGACTTTGAAGGTGCCAGCACTAATTTCGACTTAAAAGGCAGTTATTTAACCTGGTCTTTAGCTTCAGCTCCAAAAGGCATGCTCAATGCTTTTGGCGCAGAAAAATTTCCTGAAGCTCGTATCAGTGATAGTTTAGCATATGGTTTTAACAGAGCAAAATTATCATGGTATTCTATAGATCCTGTTTTTCAGGGTGGTGGCGGCACCAATCCTCTGAATAGTACAACAGAGCAGGCAACTAAAAACAATCCTTATACACGCCAGTATTTTGAGCAGGATGTTTTTAAAAACAGACAAAATACTACCGTTACTAACCCTCCATTATTTACACTAGACCTATCCTATTTTCCGGAAGAAAGAGGTCCTTACAATTATGAAACTACCCCTACTCCCTATTCTAAAGGTGTAAACGCCGGCGGAAAATTAAACAATCCGGAAACGCGTTGGGGTGGTATTATGAGAACCATCGACGGAACCAGTGATTTTGAAGCTGCAAATATAGAATTTATTCAGTTTTGGGTATTAGATCCATTTCTATTTGCTGGAGCCGAAAGAAAGGGGAATTTATATCTGCAGTTAGGAAATTTATCTGAAGATATTCTAAAAGATTCCAGAAAACAATATGAAAACGGATTACCTCGTCCGAACGGCGGCACCACGGTTGATACTTCTTCATGGGGAGTAACACCAACCATACAAAATGCGTTAACCAACAGTTTTGATGCAGACCCCGACGTCATTAAAAAACAAGATGTTGGTTTAGATGGTTTAGATGACGATGCAGAAAAGAATTATTTTTCTACTTACCTGAATAAATTATCTACAGTAGTTTCAAATACAACTGTTTT
>JADLAJ010000079.1 GCA_020848255.1 Chitinophagales bacterium | reverse complement strand
GTAAAATCAGGATTTCCTGCTATCCAAAAATCATTAATGGGCATGGTAATGGAAGCTCCTTTCGTCAATAAAATTGTGTTTACTGAAGCCAAGAAAATGGTCGACAAACAGGCGCATGGCAACTATCCTGCACCTTACAAAATTATGGAGTGCGTGGAAATCGGCTGGAACCAGGGCATTGAGAAAGGCTATGCAGCAGAAGTGGAAAAATTCGAAGAATTGATTTTATCTCCTGTTTCGCGTCAGCTCATCAATATCTTCTTTGCGATGACAGATAAAAAGAAAAATCCATACGGAGAAGATAAAGTGAAACACGTGCATCGCTTAGGTATGATTGGTGCGGGCTTCATGGGCGCCGGTATTGCGGAAGTTTCTATGGATGATGATATGCATGTCTTATTGAAAGACATTAATCAGGATATGATTAATTCTGCCTACAAAACCATTTACGGTGATTATGCAAAAAAAGTATCGAAGAAAGCGATGACCAAAATTGAACTGGAAGAAAAGATGGCCTTGCTTTCCGGTTCTTTGAATTATTCCGATTTAGACAATCAGGAAATCATTATCGAAGCGGTGTTTGAAGATTTAAAACTGAAACAAAACATCTTAAAAGATGTGGAAGCGAATGCAAAAGCAAACACCATTTTTGCAACTAATACTTCTGCATTACCGATAAAAGCAATTGCAGCGAATGCCAAAAATCCTGAACTGGTAATCGGTATGCATTACTTCTCTCCTGTTCCGAAAATGCCATTGTTGGAAATCATCAAAACAGATAAAACAGCGGATTGGGTAATTGCCACTTGCTTTGATGTGGGAGTGCGACAAGGAAAAACAGTGATTGTGGTGAACGACGGTCCTGGTTTTTATACCACCCGTATTTTAGCACCCTTGATGAACGAAGCGCAGCTGATGCTGGACGAAGGCGGCGACATTTTACAAATAGACAGAGAGATGAATTTATTCGGCTATCCTGTTGGTCCAATTACGCTTTCTGATGAAGTGGGTATTGATGTGGGCGCGCATATCATGAGTGGCGAGCTGATGCAGGAAATGCTGAAACAGCGACCTGATTTTAAAGTAAGCAAAACCTTACTGGAAATTTCTAAAGCCGGATACAAAGGCAGAAAAAATAAAAAAGGATTTTACAAGTACGATGAAAACGGCAAGAAAGTTTCCGGACAGGTAGACCCGAATATTTATTCATTCTACGGCGGCAATGCACGCAAGAAATTCGATGCGAATGAAATACACATGCGTTGTGGCATGTCTATGGTCAATGAAGCAGCTTTATGTTTAGAAGAAGGCATTATCGAAAATCCATTGGATGGTGATATCGGTGCAATTTTTGGCTTAGGATTTCCTCCGTTCCGCGGTGGTCCGTTCAGATACATTGATACTTTAGGTGCACAGCAAGTGGTAGATATATTAAATGACTTAGCTGCAAAACATGGCGCACGCTTCAAACCTGCACAAATCTTAGTGGATTACGCTAAGAGTGGAAAGAAGTTTTATGATAAGTAAACGTATGTCATCCTGTCCCGAATTAATTTCGGGATTGTCTCAGGATCTAGAATAAAAATGCCGGACAAATGTCTGGCATTTTTTATTACATTTATTTTTAAAAATGAAGAATAGTATATGGAAAAAATATTTAGACTTGATACATGGAAAGTATTTGCATTAATAATACTCCCCTTTCTTTTTCCAGATAGCGAGTTTGGCTTCTGTCTTGATTTTGCATACCTTATTTTTTGTTTATGCTGGTACTATTACTTGGCCTATGAGCTTTTTATAAGGTTGCCTGAAGAACATGATATGAACTTCAATAAATTTAAATTTCATTTCTTTTTCCCACTTATCTATTTTTCTATTGCAATCTTTTTTACTGGTGGCGGATACTCTATCACATTAAATAATATGGATAAATATGGACCAACTGGTGATTTAATGGTTGCTCTTCATTTATTTAGCATGTATTGCATATTCTATTGTTTGTATTTTATAGCAAGAATACTAGTTATTGTAAAAAGACAAGAAGATAATCTTAAAATCTCGGACTATATAGGATATTTCTTTGCATTATGGTTAATGCCTATTGGAATATGGTTTATACAACCTGTACTTAAACAAATTTTCATAAAGGAAGAAGATAACAATAGTTGATTCTTTCTTAAAACAAACCTATCTTAAAATATCTACCTTTGAGAAATACAAAACATTTTTCAAATGGACTTCAACCTCTCTAAATCATTAGAAATACTTCAACGAACGCCGGATACGCTGTTTGCTATATTGCAGGGCATTTCATCCGACTGGACTACTACCAACGAAGGCGGCGATAGCTGGTCGGTCTATGATATCATCGGACATCTCATTCACGGAGAAAAAACAGACTGGATACAGCGCATAGAAATCATACTTTCTGACAGTATAGACAAAACCTTTGCACCCTTCGATAGATTTGCCCAGTTTGAAGAAAGCAAGGATAAAACATTGCCGGCGTTACTAGCTGAATTTAAAATCTTACGCGAAAAGAATATCAAAACTTTACAATCGTTCCACCTTACCAAAAATGATTTCAGCAAAAAAGGCAACCATCCGGCATTGGGAGAAGTGACCTTAGCACAACTGTTGGCTACCTGGACCGTGCACGACCTGAACCACCTCGCACAGATATCCCGTGTGATGGCAAAACAATATAAAAATGAAACCGGTCCCTGGATAGAATACCTGAGTATTTTGAAACAATAAAACAAGCAATGTGTTTATCACATAATATTGTAATTTTATAGAATGAGAAAAGCAACCCGTTTCGTTTTTTTTATTGTTGCTTCAGTTGCAATTATAAGTTGTTCCAATAAAGAACAAGAACAATCTGCTGCTTCCATCGAACAGAATTGCGGAACGAATGCGGCGCTCTCCACCTGCCTTACTCCAAAATTTGATTCCGCCTATTATATTGAACAAGGCATCAAATATTTTCAAACCATGCAATCGGATATTCCTAATGAGGTACAGCCGAATTATTCACCACTGGTGATTCGCTGGGAATGGCCGCCCTGGTTATTGCTCACGGGTTATAAAAAAGATTTCTTAATAAGTTCCGATATCTTACTCAAATTAAATCCGACACAATACTATAAACTCGATTGCAAGTATTTTGAAGAACAGCCGTTTTGCCGTTGTCATGTCATTTTTGATTACAGCGGTGACAGCTGCCCTATTTACGAAGAGTTCACTTTTAACGATCAGGGAGAAATAACGTTTATAGAAGCCTGGTCCGACTTTGAAAGTACCCTGCCGGCAAACATGAATCTGGGTAGCGACAGCCTCTGGAGTGAAGATGAATACTGGGCGAAACAATCGGATATACTTCGTCTGTCGACCAAAGTTCCCGGACTGGGAAATACCACCGGAAAGATTGACATCAACTCCGCCGAAATGAAAAATGCCGCTGCGGTGGACAAAGATGTAAACGAACTGCTGAAACGGCTGAAAGACCCGATTAAAACCTACCTGCAGCAATTAGCCACCCATCAAAATGAATTGTCGCACGGCTGCGAAACACCTGCAGGTGACCGTTATCCATATTATCATCCTTAGTATAGAAAAGTTAAAAGTCTTTTCTATTTTTACCGCATGAACAAAAACAGATTAGAAGCTTTCAGCGACGGTGTCATGGCGATTATCATTACCATCATGGTATTGGAATTAAAAATGCCGCACAGTGCGGAATGGTCGGCTTTAAAAGAATTGCTGCCCATCTTCTTAAGTTATATTATCAGTTTTATTTATGTAGGCATTTACTGGAACAATCACCATCACTTATTGCATGCCACCAAACACATCAGTGCGGGAATCATGTGGTCGAATCATGTTTTATTATTTTTTCTTTCCTTAGTGCCGTTCGGCACTGCATGGATGGGTGAAAATCACTTTGCAAAAAATACGGTCATTCTGTATGCTGTTTTATTATTGATGTGTGGCGTGGCCTACAGCATTTTACAAAGAATGATTTCCAGCTGCCACATTGCGGAACCGCACTTACTGAAGGCTATGGAAAGAACGAAAATCAAAGGCTACTTTTCATTAATCAGTTATACGGCTGCCATTCCGCTGGCCTATGTGAATCCTTATATTTCCTGCGCCATCTTTGTGCTGGTAGCTGTAGCATGGTTTATTCCGGATAAAAATATTGAGAAAGCGCTGAAAGAATAGAAAATTAAACACATAGACACATAGTATTAAAAGAGAAAATCGGACAATGCTATACTTACAATTAGCAAGAGAATAGCATAATATTCATCTAAGATGAATTTCTATGCTTCATCTAAGGCTGCACGAATATACACTACCAAACGCTTCGTCTGTCAGATGTTTTTTTTAAGTAAAAATCAATTTTATAAATTCTATATATCTATGTTTTTAAAAAGTTTTGCGCCGTAATCATCCTGTTTTTCCCGGCCAAATCCTGTTTGATATAAACGTGTCTGAACCCTTTTGTTTCCAGCAGCGCTTTTACGTCGTTTGCATTAAACTCATTCAACTCCAGATACAGCTTACCATGCGGTGTCAGATGCTGCAAGGCAAAATCCGCAATCTTATCATAAAACAACAGCGGATTGTTATCTTCTACAAACAATGCCAGATGAGGTTCAAATTGCACCGTAGAAACCGACATCTGTTCTTTTTCTTTCAACGGAATGTACGGAGGATTGCTTACAATAATATCCAGTTTTAAGGGACCGGCATCATTCGTTTCCATGTATAAATTCACGTCCACAAAAAAATCAGTATTTGGTAAAATATCGTGATTGAAAAATTCTATAGTCGTGTGATTTTTAAGTGCATTTATTTTTGCCACCTCCAAGGCATTTTCGCTGACATCTATCGCAAATACGCTCCATTCGGGACGATGCTTCTTCAACGAAATGGCAATACATCCGCTGCCGGTTCCGATATCCAGCACAGATACTAGTTCCTGTTTATTTTCCGATAAAATCAGATGCACGAGTTCTTCCGTTTCGGGACGAGGTATCAGAACATGCTCATCCACATAAAAATCCAGTCCGTAAAAATGTGCCTTATTGAAAATATATTGTATCGGGTAATGATTGGAGATTTTTTCATAGATATAATTCAGCTCCTCAATTTCATCATCGTTCAGGTCAAAATCTTTAATATCAAAATAACGCTTCTTAAAAAAATCCTCCAGCGTAAACTTAAAAAGATTCTCCGCTTCCCTCGCATCGAAAGACTCCGAAAGCATGGGCAGGATGATATTTTTATAGTGTTGTACGTTCATTTTTGTATTTTTGTGAAAGTTAGTAATAAGTAATAAGGAGTAAGTAATAAGTGACGGAAAAAGATTCAACATATCATTCCAAATATATGCATCGTTGTTTTGAACTGGCAAAACTGGGTGAAAGCTATGTGGCACCCAATCCAATGGTAGGTGCCGTTTTAGTGTACGAGGACAGGATTATCGGCGAAGGCTACCATGAACGCTATGGAGAGGCACATGCGGAAGTAAACTGCCTGAACAGTTTGTCAGCGGAAAATCAACAGCTGATACCACTTTCTACCTTATATGTTAGTCTGGAACCCTGTGCTCATTTCGGCAAAACACCGCCCTGCGCTGATTTAATCATACAACATAAAATACCGAAAGTAGTCATTTCCGTGCAGGACAATTTTCACGAAGTGAATGGAAAAGGCATTGAACGTTTAAGAGCCAATAATGTAGAAGTCATTACCGGAGTTTTAGAAGAAGAAGGCAAAGAACTGATTAAGCATTTTCTGTTCTTTCATCAATATAAACGTCCTTATGTTGCCCTGAAATTTGCACAAACCAAAGACGGATATCTCGGAATTAAAGAACAGGAAGTAAAAATTTCCAATGAGGTATCTAAACGATATGTGCATCAGCTGCGCGCCGCACATCAGGCTATTCTGGTGGGTAAAAAAACGGTTTTATCGGACAATCCGGAATTGAGTGTAAGACACTGGAAAGGTAAAAATCCAATCAGAATTATTTTAGGAAATGCTAACGATATTCCGGCAGATTTCAACATCTTTAATAATACGGCAGCAACAGTATTCTTATCGGCTGAGCATAAGCAGCCATTGAGCGTTAGCGAAATTCTGTCTCAACTCTACCACAAAAATATCATCTCTGTTTTAGTAGAAGGCGGTGCTGATGTGTTACAACAGTTTATAGAAAGCAATTTATGGAATGAGGCACATGTGATAACATCTAGCGATGATATCAGTCGACTGTCGACTGTCGACTGTCAACCGAATTACATCAAAGCGCCGGAAATACACGGTGACATCACCAAAACCATTCTGCTAGAAAACGACACCATTCAACTTTTAAAAAACACACATGATTTATCTTTTACTTAGTATTCTCTGTTCCACTTCATTAGTTATAATTCTGCGTTTGTTTTCCAACTGGAATATTAAAACACCGCACGGAATTGTTTTTAACTATTTAGTATGCTGCATCACCGGTTTGTTATTATCGGAACAGTTGCCTACCGCAAGCGAATATTTCAGCTGGAACGGCTGGTATGCCTGCTTACTACTGGGAACCTTATTTTACACGGTATTCAATATTACAGGAAAAGCGACCGGCATTTTGGGCGTCGCCACTACGAGTTTATTGTTTAAAATCTCCTTCATTATTACGGTCATCGTTGCCATGATTTTTCTGGGTGATGTAATTACCTGGAATAAAATCGTTGGAATTTTATTTGCGCTGGTGGCTGTATTTTTAATCACCTATTCCAAAGACAAACAGGAAAACACCAGCACCGCAAGCGAAAACAAAAGTTATATCCTGATGTGTTTATTTGTTTTTTTCGGGAGTGGCGCCTGCGATACCGGATTTAATCTGATACGCTTAAATCTCATTCCGGTACATCTGGAACACATTGCCACTGTGACCATATTCTTTGGGGCATTCCTTTCCAGTTTCTTGTTAAACTTCAGGGATAAATCTTTATTTCAATGGAAAAATGTGGCGGGTGGTTTACTTTTAGGCATCCCCAATTATGGTTCTTTGTATTTCTGGATACAGGCGCTGAAAGTTTTAAAAATAAAATTCAACTGGGATTCCTCCACTTTATTCCCTATCAACAATATTGGCGTGGTTTGTTTATCCGCTTTGATAGGTTTTCTATTATTTAAAGAAACTTTTTCCATGCGAAAATTAATAGGGTTTATTTTAGCGGTTGCCAGCATTGTCATTATCGGGTTTTTAAATTAAACATTGCATTCTTATTTTACCATACAACCCATTGAAGAAATACTTTACAAAGATAAAGCGAGCAAATTTATAGGATTTGCATATCTGGTAAAAGATGAAAAAGAGATAAAAGAAAAGCTTGACCATTTAAGAAATCTGCATTCGAAGGCTACGCATCATTGTTATGCCTACCGTTTAGGATTGGATAAAAATAATTACCGAGCCAATGACGACGGCGAACCCAACGGCACTGCTGGCAAGCCGATATTAGGTCAGATAGATTCCTTTGGCATTACCAATTGCCTGATTGTAATTGTCCGGTATTTTGGCGGCACTAAATTGGGTGTTTCCGGTTTAATTGATGCTTATAAAGAATGTGCAAAAGAAACGATAGAAGCAAGCACAATAATTGAGCTGCGGATTTTAGATTATTACGAACTGAAGTGTTCATATGAAAATATCAATAAAATATACCAGATTGTCAACAATTACAAAGCGACCATTACTGCACAGCAATTAGACAACCAGTCTGTTTTTATCATTGCAACTGAGCAGGATGCATCCTCTTTTTTTGAAAGTAAACTCACAGACGAGCAAATTGAGTTTTCATTTCTGGAAAGGAAATAGTATTTTTATTTTATGAAAAGATATATTTATGGTTTTGGTGTATTTTTTATTACACAATTATTAATGTCGTGTAATTCTTGTGGTTGCAAAAAAGGAGTAAATGTAAACCAGCATTTTGATATAAATGAAATGAAGATTGGATTTATAACACAAAGTAATTTAAACTACTTTGATCAAGGTTATGATACATCAACTTCTGGAATTCAATTCTTAGAGGATTCAATAGAAGTTTCCAATAATGACGTAAAATTATTAGTATATTTTGGTGTCAACTATATTGCAGCAAAAAAATCTACACATTTTGAACTTATAAATTCTGCTTATGCATGTAGTCCTGCACTCATTGGTCAATCTGGTTCCTTAGAGTCTATAGATTCATTTTACATTGTTCCTGTTTCAGGCAAATTTGGTGTTGATACTTTTTATACAGACACGTTATATACCATTTCCAATTTTTCTCGTACAAATTATGTACTAAACGACACTATTATATCATTACTCACTCAAAATAATTATAAATTTAATTTCAATAGCATTTCCTATTTAGTTGAAAGACCAATATTATATTTTGGATTAAGGCCAAGTAGCAATTTTATTCAATTTAAGACAACCAATTTTGAACAATTAAGAGTTGTTTTAAAACTAAAAAATGGTGAACGATACGAGAAAGTAACTAAACACATCAAGTTTATATAAAATATAGCTATTATGAATAAAAAAGCGTTCAAAGAATCTTTGAACGCCTGAAAACCATAAAACTATAAAAAAACGATTTTTCTTATTTTATCTTCTTAGGGAAGCGGAAATTCAACTGCGTGGTTACACCTAACTGAAAACTCATCGGTTGTCCTTTTTTGAAGGAAGATGCAAATCCGGTACGACCTCCGATTGTCAGTGCAAGATTTCGTGTCATGAACAAATCAAAATCAAAACCTCCGGCAATACCAAATTCTGTTTTATTGTACTCCGGTGTGTTTTGCAATTCATTTCCATCCATCATTACACTTTTCTTCAACAGGAATCCAATTTGCGGGCCAAATAAAAAGCTCAAGGCTATAGGCTTGGAATTGTAATTATTGATGAAAGTCTGTTTATATTTCATCATCAATGGAAACTTCATGTACAGGAGGCTAACATCTTTTATACAATCATGATCTTCTGTTAACAATTTCATGCGGTATTTTTGTCCCTGCTCTGAAATCTGTGCTTCCAGTTCAATTCCCCAGCGGTCTGTGTAATCATAACCAATATTCAAGCCGTATGCTTTTCCAAACTGCACCTTTGGTGTTATAGAAGTGGTGTTTTCATCGGCACTGAATGATTTTTTATTCAGCCATACATTATTGATGGAGATAAATGCACCGATATGGAATCCTTTATTGATATCATATCCAGCAAACTGTTTCAGGTTCTTCAGGAATTTTTCTTTGTTCGGATTTAAATCGGTAATACCTGCCGCCTGCGATTCAATATCTAACTTCTCCAGTTTCTCGGGTTCTATCATAGAACGCAAAACATCTCTTCCCGAAATTGGCGACTGCTGCACTTTCACCGGTACTATAGAAGCCGTCAGTGGTTCTGCTGCCGTTCCACGAATAGGCTCGGATATTGGTTGTGTGATGTCTTGCTCAGCCCCGGCCGATACTTGTTTTTCAGCAGTATTATCTGCAATCACCAAGTCGTCTGCAGCATCTGCTGCATTTCCACCATCATTGTATTTGTCTGTTGTTGATGT
>JADLAJ010000078.1 GCA_020848255.1 Chitinophagales bacterium | reverse complement strand
TGGCATTTTATCATTGCAAAAATTAATTCATCATTTCAACTCCACCAATCAGCATCCGAAGATTTGCGTGGTAACGAATGGTGCTTTTGTTTTACAGCAGGATAAACACACCAACCTGAATGCTTCTTTACTGACAGGTGTTTTGCGTACGCTGGAAAACGAACATGAAGAAATTAACTTCCTGCAAATAGATATTTCGAATGAAATCAATACAGAAGAAATTAATCAACTGCCTGCTTTAGTATTTGCAGCAAATAACTATAAAGAAATTGCGGTCCGTAGTCATACAGTCTATGCGTCCGGCATTCAGAAGGCAAGTTTGGCATTGAAAAAATCCAAACAGATTTATGCAGATAAAACCTATGTGGTGGTGGGCGGAACCAGCGGCTTGGGGCTGACTACCGTGCAATGGCTGGCAGATAAGAATGCGAAGAACATTATTGTTGTCAGCAGAAGTGGCGCAAAAAATGATACGCAAAAAATATTTGAACAGTATAATGCCGAGGGCGTCAGCATACAGGATATCAAAGCAGATGTAAGCAATTTAGATGCACTGAAAGAGGCCTTAGCGTCAGTACATAATATTGCCGGTATTTTTTATGCTGCAGGCATCCTTGACGATGGCTCTTTTGAGAATCTTTCCAGAGCGCAATTTGAAAGTGTTATACAAACCAAAGCCATTGGCGCATGGAACATGCATCAGCTGACGCAATACGCAGCATTGGATTTCTTTGTGCTGTACTCGTCAGCTGCCGGTATTGTGGGTTCTGCGGGACAATCCAATTACAATGCAGCCAATACATTTATGGATGCGCTGGCGAATTATAGAAGAGCCAATCAGCAGCCGGCATTGTCCGTGGACTTCGGTACGATTGCTGAAATCGGACTGGCGGCGCGTCAGGAAAACCGTGCGGACAGACTGGCGGAGCAGGGCGTAACAGCCATTCAGCCGGAAGATTTAACACATTACTTCGATACCTTGTTTTTGAGTGATGTCACGCAGGTGATGGCCATGGAAATTGATTTTACCAAATGGGCAGTGTTTAATCACGCTGTGCTGAAAAACCATTTCTACAGCAAGGTCGTGAATCAGAAAACAGATTCTGAAGCAGCCATGGTATCCGATAAGCCTGTTTTTGCAAGTGTGGAGGAATATAAAAAACACATCAAAGGCAGAATAAAGCTGCATATTTCATCGGCCACAAAATTAAATGTTGCCAAGATTAAAGAAGACGAAACTTTCAAAGCCTTAGGAGTGGATTCTTTACATGCGTTACAGATAAAAAATAAATTACAGGATGATTTTAATATATCGATAAATGTAGCCGCAGTCTGGCAATATCCAACAGTGCAGAAATTTGCCGATTTTATTGCGAATGAATTGAACATCGAAGCACAGTTTTCAGATAAGACCGAGAAAAATAAGGAAGAACCTGTGCTGGTGAAAAACGATATTGAATCTGAAGTGAAAAATTTATCTTTGGAAGAATTAATGAAAGAATTGAGCAGTAAGGTAGATTAGAAACGTCATTTCGACGATAGACACTGCTGAATAATTACGATAGAATACATGAGCGAACAGTTACAGCAAATGCAGGAGATTCTTCAAAAATCCCTGATTAAAATAAAAAAGTTGGAATTGGAATTAGCGCAGGCTAAGGAAAATACAACGTCCCCGAACGAAGCCATCGCCATCATCGGTACCGGTGTTCGTCTCGCAGGCAACATTACATCGACTAAAAAATTATGGGATTTACTGGAGGCTCGCAGAAGTGTGATTTCAAAAATTCCGAAAGACCGTTTTGATGTGGATGAAATCTACAGCGCAGATTCATCTGTTCCCGGAAAAACAATTTCCAGATACGGTGCTTTTTTAAATAATGATGTACGTGCCTTTGATGCTGATTTCTTCGGCATCTCGCCACGTGAGGCAAAATCAGTGGATCCTTTGCAACGCATGATTCTGGAAGTCGTTTATGAAGCATTGGAAAATGCGGGCATCGCGTCGGATAGTTTGAAAGGAAGCAATACGGGAGTCTATATTGCATTGGGTAATTCGGATTACATTCAGGCGCGTTTCAGAAGCGGCAACCTTGACACGGTAGATGTGTACGACACAACCGGCATTCCCTTTGGTACCGCTTGCGGCAGAGTTTCTTATTTATATGATTGGAAAGGAACAAGTTTTGCGTTGGATGCAGCCTGTGCGTCTTCCTTGCTTGCCGTACATTTAGCGAATGAAGACCTACATAAAAAAATTATTGATACGGCGATTGTGGCATCTGCCAATTTATTGCTGACACCTGAACCATTCGTTGGCTTATCCAAACTGGGTTCACTTTCAACCGGCGATGCCTGCAAAGCCTTTGCGAACGATGCGGATGGCTATGTGCGTGGGGAAGGTTGCGGCGTGGTAGTTTTAAAGCGACAAAGCGATGCGGGAAAAGACAATGATATTATTGCCGTCCTCATCAAAGGATCTGCTGTAAAACATAATGGTCGCAGCAACGGCTTTACGGCACCGAATCCTGAAATACAAATTGAGACGATTCAGGAAGCCTTAAAAAATGCGAATCTCAGCGTAAACGATATTGATTATGTGGAAGCGCACGGCATTGGCAACCGCTTCACGGATGCCCTGGAAATACAGGCTATTCATCAAGGATATAAAGTAAGGAATAAACCGGTTTATGTCGGTTCGGTAAAAGCAAATATCGGCCATCTCGAAGCAGGAACGGGTATGCCGATGTTGTTTAAGGTGATTGAAATTCTTAAGCATAAAAAAATTCCCGCACAGATAAATATTGCGGCTTTGAACGAAGATGTGGAGTGGAATAAGATCAATGCGAAAGTCAGCACGGAAACGATAGACTGGAAAAACGAAAATGGGCAGCCTTTGCGCGCGGCGATTAATCTTTCCGGTTACAGCGGCACCAATGTGCACATGATTTTTGAAGAAGCGAAAGCAAAACCGGCATCTGAAGAACTGAGTGGTCTGCAGCATTTTGTCTTGAGTGCAAAAGATGCAACGGCATTAAAAAACACCGCACAAAAATACCTGAACGAAATCGACTGGCAGGAGAATACGTTGACAGAGATTTGTTATACGCTTCAAAAAGGCAGAAATCAGTTTGATTATAGTGTGTCTGTTATTGCAGGCAGCAAACAGGATATTTTCGATGGATTGAATGATTTTGTACAGGACGTAGTATCAGAAAAATATGCCGTTTCTACGCCTTCCATAGAAAGAAATAAAGACGTCGCATTTTTGTTTACAGGTCAGGGTGCGCAGTATTTCGGCATGTGCAAAAATTATTACAACACGTTTGACGTTTTTAAAAATGCCGTTGATGAATGCGATGAAGTCATTAAGCTAAATTTGGAACATTCTATCAAAGATGTTTTGTGGAGTGATACCATTCCGGATAAAAATTTAATTCATCAGACAAAATATACACAACCAGGATTGTTTGTGGTAGAATATGCAATATCCAAATTATGGATGAGTGTTGGTGTGCAACCGACCGCATTAATTGGTCATAGCATTGGCGAAATTGTGGCATTGACTATCGCTGGTGCTATTGATTTGCGGGATGCCTTAAAGTTAGTGATTGCCCGTGCGGCCTTGATGAATGCACTGCCGGCAAATGAAGGCAGTATGGCTTCCGTTTTTTGTAACGAAGAAAACCTGAAACCCTTATTGCAAAACACTGATGTTGATTTAGCAGCAGTGAATTCCATAAAAAATTGCACCATTTCTGGCAGGAAAGAAGAGGTTGCTGCATTCATAGAGAAACTGAAAGAACAGCATATAAAAGCTGTTGCTTTAAATGTATCTCATGCATTTCATTCCCGATTGATGGAACCTATGCTGGAGAAATTTACCTTGTTTGCGAAACAATTTTCATTTAAACAGCCAACTATACCGGTCATATCCAATCTTACAGGAAAAGAAATTACCAGAGAAGAATTAAGTGCAGAATATTTTGCCAATCATATTCGTCGTGCGGTACAGTTCTCCAACGGAATTGAATACTTACAACATAAATTGAACACAGAAATTTATGTAGAAGTCGGACCGAGTCCTGTTTTAGTAAGTCTGGCAAAACAAACCAACACCAACCCGAATGCATTGTGGTTGTCTTCTGCAAAAAGAGTGGAAGACGATGTGATGTATTTCCATAAAACATTACAACAGTTGTATTGTGCTGGAATCGCCATCGACAGAAATCAATTTTATCTGGAAAAAAAGATAAACCGTGTTGCATTGCCGACTTACGGCTGGAACTGGAAAGTGTACTGGGAGAATCCGGTGTTTGGATTTAAGCCCACAGTAAATAGCTCACAGCCCACAGATAACAATTTTAAAGGCAACAAGCTGTCGACCGTCGACCGTCTACCGGAACCAAAAGCAACACGCGAAACTTTACTTGCCTATATGCAAATTGAAGCGGCAAAAGTGTTGGGTTTAGAGGCGGGACAAAAAGTGGATGTCAATAAACCGTATCGCGAGCAGGGTTTCGACAGTATGATGAGTGGGGAGTTTTTAAGTCTGATGGAAAAGCATATCGGTTCGGAATTGAAGATGGAAGTTATTCATTTACACAACACACCTAAAGATTTACATCAGTATTTAATTGATACCTATTACGGCGGCGGCGTCATCGATACCACACAGGCCGTCACCATGGCGGATATCATGTTTAATCAGGAGATGGAGCATACTCACAGCGGCGACTGGCACGAAATAAAACCTGAAGACGGAAAACTATTGAGATGGTTTAAAAATTTTGATAAAAAGTTGCCGAGTGTTAAATAGATGAAAGCAATTTTATTACACCATGCCGGCGGCGATAAATATGCATACCGAAATATGCAGCAGTTATTGTTGCCCGAAATAGAAAGCATCGCATTTGAACTGCCGGGCAGAAGTGACCGGTTCTCCGAAAAGTTTGTACAAAATCTGGAAGCAGCCGTCGATGATATCTACAGACAACTGATACAACAGTTGCCAGAGGAATATTGCATCATAGGTAACAGCATGGGTTCCATTATGGGTTTTTTATTAACGCATAAATTACAAGAGGAAAATAAACCCTTGCCAAAGTTTTTGTTTCTGGCTTCGCGTTTAAGTCCGGATGCGTATAAAGATGAACCGAACATAATCGGAATTTCTTCAGATGATTTTTGGAAAGTGGTACAGCAATATGACGGCGTACCGGCACAACTACTGGCACACAAGGAGCTGAAGGAGTTTTATGAACCAATCCTGCGTTCCGATTTTGAGTTGCTGCAGCATTTTAATGAAACATTTGAAAACATCGAACCAATTAATGTACCTGCCAGTATTTTATTTGGTGATAAAGATGTAAGGAATGTTTCTGCGGAAAAGATGCAGGGCTGGCGTAAATTCTTTACGACAGACGTCGACATACAATCTTTTGAAGGGGGGCATTTCTTTTTATATGAAAATGAGAAAGTGGTTGATTTTATAAAACAAAAAGTGTTGCAGGATAATTAGATCCTGAAATACTATAATAAACGATGAATACGATTCATATCTTCCATATCAAACACGAGGAAAAAATACCGGAAGAGATTTTCCGGAAAAATCTTTTGTTGTTGCCGGAAAATTTTCAAAAGGATATCAATGCCTATAAACATAGGGAAAGCGCTCAGTCTTCTTTGTTGGGGAAGATGTTGTTGCTATATGGTTTTAAGAAACTGAATCTGCCTTATGTTTTACAGGATTTGAAAATAGGCTCAAAAGACAGGCCGTATATAAATACGGAAATGGATTTTAATATTTCACATTCCGGCGCCTATGTGATTTGTGCCATTGCCCAAAATGCCAGAGTCGGCATTGATATTGAAAAGCACCGTACCTTGAAAATGAATATCGCTGAACGTTTTTTTAATGAGCAGGAATGCCTTGAAATTGACAGCTCGGAGCAGCCGGAACAGGCTTTTTTTGATTTCTGGTCAATAAAAGAAGCCGCTATAAAATGCGATGGCCGCGGGGTGGAGGTCTTGAGCAAGACACATGTTCTGTCTGCCCCAAATAAGCACTTTGCCAATGATAACAAGGTGCTTTGTGATGGAAATACCTTTTGTTATCAAAAATTGGAGATAGATGCAGGATATAGTGCTGCGGTATGCAGCACTGCTGATTTTGATATAAATTTATGTGAATTACAGTTAACCGATTTAGTGTAGAAGATAAGTTGAGGTATTTATTATCTTTGTGGGGTAACTATGACAGCAATAGCCAGTTTCATCAGAGCCGTTTTGCTAACCATCAGGAGATGGTTCTTTCGCTTCATTCCTGCGCAAAGTTTCCTGTATATGGCTTGCGGCGGACTGAACCTGGTATTTGACATGGCTATCTTCTTTGTTGCGTATCATTATTTTTTTCGTGCGCAAAATTTTAAAACACCCTTTTTTACCTTCAGTCCGCATATTGCTTCATTGATTTTGGCGTTTCTAATTAGCACACCTACAGGTTTTTACCTTAGCCGATACGTGGTATGGACAAATTCTATCGTACGTGGCAGACGACAGGTTCTTAATTACCTGAGTGTGGTCGCGTTGTGTGTGGCGATGAATGTCGGATTTTTGAAATTTTTTGTGGAAATACTGCATTTTTATCCATTACCATCCAGATTAATTACATCGGTTATCGTGGTGGCAAGTTCTTATTATCTTCAGCGTATCTATGCATTTAAGGTACATAAAGCTGCCGAGTCCATTTAATTAAAATATTATAAACTATCTCTTTGGCTTTTCATTAAAGGCACCAGTTGTTTTGCCATTTCATGGCTGAATAATTTTGCGCCTTTGTAATTCAGATGGTGGAAATTGTAGCCGTATTCAATAGAATAAAATTTCGGGTATTTTCGGATGTCACCAAGTTCAATTTTAGAACCTTCCGGCATGGCATTGAAAACAGGGAGCAATAAACTATAGTTAGTTCTCGCTTTTGGAGGAAGGATGAAAAATACCTGTATGCCTCTTTTTTTACATTTGTTGTATGCATCCAGACAAATTTTAACCATCGGAGCATTTGGTTTTTCTGTTCCTTTAAAATTTGTAAATGAAGTTAAAACCTCTTTGTTTAACGTGTCAGAATAAGGGTCGCCGCTTTCAAATCTTTTTCTGGATTGTAACAACAAAGTATCTTCCCATTTGTACTCCATAAACAGATGGTTTTCCTCATAATCGTAGGGATAAAATCCGTTTCTGTCTTTTCCGATATAGTTGGAGTCCAGATATGATTTATCAAAACGATATTTCAGCATATCCGGCACCGTTCCGATATTGAACAGATTTTCCATCCAGCTCATGCCAAAGAAGTACATATACTTAGACCGAAATTTCACCGGATTGTCTAAAGTGGGAATAATACTCCAGGCTCTGTAGGTAGAATTAGCGGAATGCCATGAAATCCATTTTGGCGTGTGTAAATTAGATTGAAAAAAATAGGCCTCACTGCTGATGCTCAAAAAGATATATTTTAAGTTGGGATTTCGTATGCTCAGCAGTCCGTCGAGGTCACTCATCTCCTGAACGATGCCGTGTCCGTCCACACCCAGATTGAAAGAATGTAAATCAATACCGTTCTTTTGTGCTACACTATCAATGATAGTGGGGTCAATATGGCGATATTCCAAACTTCCGCCCAGATAAACGGCATTGTATTGTTCTGCATGTTTTTTATAGTACTCATATTTCACTGTTTGCGTGGAATCGCCCCAGTAGAATGGCATAAAGAATCGTACCAGTGATGAGAGCACCAGCAGCAGGATAGTAATCAGGATAATATTTCTTACTGTCTTCTTTAACATTTCATTCTAATATTGAAAATACACAAACGAGGTATTATTAAATATTCCAAACCAAACGATGCTTACCAGCAACAGCACATAAATTGTCCAGCGCTGAATTTTATCTTTTGATATAACAAT
>JADLAJ010000077.1 GCA_020848255.1 Chitinophagales bacterium | reverse complement strand
TTCTGAGAATTGCAAGATACCGAGATGAGTATAGCTGCAAATAGAAATGAAAGAAATTTTATGTTCATATAAATAAATTAGGTGTTAAAGATAGATTTTTGAATGGATTATTTGTTATGCTGTAAAATAACTTGTTCCAGTTGTTTGGATGGCACCACTCCGGATTGCCTCCACTTTATCTGACCGTTTTTGAATAAAATTAAGGTGGGGATGCTTTGTATCTGATATTTTGCTGCTACCCGCGCATTCTTGTCTACATTAATCTTAAGCACAGTCACCTCATCATTCAGTTTCTTTTTCAGCTCTTCCAGAATAGGATGCATTACTTTACACGGGCCGCACCAATCTGCGTAGAAATCAACCAGCACCGGTTTGTCTTCTTTAATATAATCAGAAAAAGATTTTTTTACTGCTGTTGTCATGTTGCTATTTTTTAACTTCCGTAAATTCTATTTCTTCTGTGTCGCCGGAAGATTTACTGACAGATGGAGCACAACCATTCACCCCGCAGCAACCTGTATTTGACAGCGCCTGATATAAAAAGAAAGTACCGAATAATCCGAATAACACATCGTGAATCTGTACAGCCTGCACAATGATAATGATGCTTAATGCCAGACGAATCAGACGAATCACGTTCCAGTTATTGACAAGGTTATATTTTAATGTTTCCATCGTTTTATTTTAATTTTTGTTGTAAGCCATACCAGCCACCGCCGTTAAATACTTCCTTAAATCCATTCGCCTGCAGAATATTCTTTGCCTGAGCACTTCTCATGCCGGAAGCACAACAAGTGATAACCGGTTTTGATTTATCCAGTTTAGAATAATGATTGGAAAGATTATTCAGCGGAATATTCAGTGAGCCTTTTATGTGTCCACCCTGATATTCAGCCTTTGTGCGAACATCTATAATTGTTGCACCGTTCTGCATTAATTGTTTGTAATCGGTTTTAGGTCCTAGACCTAATAAGCTTTTCATTTGTGCTAACATGTCTGTTTGTTTTTAGATTTTAAAATTAACTTCATTTTAAGTCATGTGACTTTATATTTTTTTGGTTGAATAATCCTTACGAACTACTCTTTCTTGGTTGAAATACCGAAAGGTAAATACAGCGGACAAGTTCCTACAGCACTGGTAAGTACGAAAACTGCAGCAAATACCAATAAGACTATGGCTATAGTTCCATTGATTACGTGCGTAAAGTATAGAACCGCAATAATAACAGCCACTGCTACTCGAATGGCTTTGTCTAAATTTCCCATATTCTGTTTCATATATCTGATTTTGTATCACAAAGATATACCAAACAAAGACGCCAGTCAGTTACAAATGTTACAATTCATCTGTATGATTAACTGATTAAATTTGATAAAGTAATTTCTTAAGAAGTTTTCTATTTGGATATTTCCTTCAACAGTTTAATCTGATTTCTGTAAAGCAGTAATTTTTTATCAATTTCCAGCTTCTTGAGCAATCTGGATATTACGACACGTGAGGTTGCCAGTTCATCGGCAATCTGTTGGTGAGAAAGATTAATAAGTGTAGAATTGGTTGCCTTCGCCTTTTCTTTTAAATACGAAATCAAGCGTTCATCTAATTTCTGAAAAGCAATCTGATCGATGGTTCTCAGTAATTCATTAAAACGATGATGAATCGTTTTCATTACAAAACTTTTCCAGCTAGGATATTTCACCAGCCATTGATCCATGACAGCAGTGGGCACGGCAAGCATTTCCACGTCTTCTTCAGCTACCGCTTTTATTTCACTGGGGTATTGCTGCATACAACAGGTAAATGTCATCGCGCAACTTTCTTTCGGATTTACGTAATACAACAGCAATTCTTTTCCTTCTTCATCTATTCGGGAAACCTTAACGGAGCCTTTGATAATAATCGGAATCTGGCGAACTGTTTCTCCAATGTCCAGAATTACATCGCCGGCTTTTGCTGTCAACTGTTTTGATTTCGACATCAGCTCTTTAATCAATCCCGGTTCAAAAATCTCTCTGAATGTTTCAATGGTATCCATACACTAATTTACAAATTTTCAGGGTGTGATTCAACTATATTAACGCATGGTCATTCTACGTTCACTGTCAAGTTTCAGCGCGGTGGCAATCATAAATGTAAAGGAAAGCAAGGATGACCCCCCGTAACTTAATAAAGGAAGCGGAATTCCGATAACGGGCAGCAATCCGATGGTCATACCAATATTGATAACGACGTGCGTAAAAATAATAGCCACTACGGAATAAATATATACTCTGCCGTAAGGACTCCGTTGTCGCTCTGCCAACAACAACAATCTTATCAGCATCGTTACATAGACTGCCAGTAAAACTAATGAACCTAAGAAACCCCATTCTTCCCCGATGGCAGAGAAAATAAAATCCGTACTCGTCTCCGGAACATAATTATATCGAGTCTGCGTTCCCTGCAAATACCCTTTGCCGATAATACCTCCGGAGCCTATCGCAATTTTTGACTGGTTGAGATTGTAGGCAACACCACGTCTTGCTTCTTTTGTCAGTTCTTTTCCAAGAATTACATTGATACGGTCGCGCTGATGTTTTTCCAGCACATTATTAAAAATATAGCTGACCGAATAGGTATACAAACAGGTGCCTATCATTATAACCGCTAAAATTTTTACCAGCTGTTTATTCAGCCAGTTCCAATAGATCAATATGCAAAAAAGCGCTACACTAATGGCAATAATAATGTATGGTTGAATAATAAGTGACAAAACAGAAACAGCAATTATATATAGCCCCAGATAAATGAATAAATCAGATAATCCTTCTCTGTTTAAAACAAAGATAAATGCTGCAAATACCAGACAAGAACCTGCGTCTCCTTGAGCAGCCACCAATAATAATGGCAATCCCAAAATTCCATATGCTATAAATTGCTCACGTTGTGTGACAAATCGCATATTGGGTGTATCAAAATATTTTGCCAAAGCCATTGCCGTTCCAAACTTTGCAAACTCAGAAGGTTGTAGTTTAAAAACGCCAAGGTTTATCCAGTTTTGTTGTCCGTTTGTCTTTTGCCCAACCACTAACACCAACAACAATAAAACCAATACCAATCCGTACATCGGGTAAGAAATAAGTTGTAATATTCTTCTGTCAAATCCTAAAATGACAAAAAACATTAAACCAGCTACGATGGCAAAAAACGCCTGTTTTACATAACTGTGTTTAAAGCTGAAAAAGGATGCGGTAACATCGCCGTTATATTCAGTAGCAAAAATAGACATGATGCCCAGTATTATTAAGAACAGGAAACAGTATAAAACGGTACTGTCAATCGGATCGTATGCTCGTTTAGATGCTTGCATTTTTATTCTTGGAAAATTTCTTCTTCTTTTTTATTTATGGCAGCACTGTCCTGCTTCAGTTTTTCTTTCTGCTCTTTACTTTTTTGCTTCGCACCGGTAATAGAGTCGCTAACAAATTTAATACGATCTTTCTTTGCTTTCTCTCTCGCTATCGAATCTGCAGCCAACTGTTGCGGTGTTTTAGGCACACCTGTTGGCGTCACGGCTTTTATCAAACGTGCCTTGTACATTCTTTCCTGAAGGGGAATTCTTTTTTTTGCAATGGTATCATGCATGTATTTTTCTACCATCAGTGATGCAATCGGTGCAGCATAGGTAGCACCAAATCCGGCATTTTCCACAAACACGGCAATGGCAATTTTAGGATTGTTTTTCGGTGCAAATCCGGCAAAAATGGAGTGGTCTTTTCCATGCGGATTTTGAGCAGTACCCGTTTTTCCGCAAAAAGAAATGTCAGGTATTTTTGCACCTTTTGCCGTTCCGGATTCTACCACTTTTTCCAACCCGTCAATTACATAGCGGTAATATACAGTATCAATACTGGTGATTACTTTTTGTTTCTTAGGCGAACGGTATTGTTTATCTTTTACAAAATAGCGGCAAATCTTTGGTGTGATATAATATCCTTTATTGGCAATGATGGCCATCGCATTGGCAATCTGTAAAGGCGTTGCCAGCACCTCTCCCTGTCCTATGGAGTTAGAGATAACGGTGGCTGCGCGCCATTTGCCTTCGCCAAATACTTTATTGTAATATTTTACGCTAGGCAGATTCCCTTTCTTTTCACCTTTTAAATCAATCCCCAGTTTCTTGCCATAGCCAAATTGACTGGTCATATCCCACCACTTCTGATACCCGATTGCCGGAGATGCAAAAATGGAGTCCATAATAAAATCGTTGTAGATTTTACAGAAGTAAGAGTTACAGGAATATTGTAAGGCTGTTTCCACATCCGGAATACCGTGCACCCCGTGACATTTCACCACGTGATTGCCGACGCGGTAACCACCCGGACAAAACCACTGCCATTTCTCTTCGTGAATTTGACTCTGTAACATCACTAATGCGGCACCTGCTTTAAAAGTAGAACCCGGAGGATACATCGCCTGAATAGGACGGTTCAGCAAGGGTTTGTAATAATCGTTGAAGAGTATATTAAAATTATGACGTCGGAAACGGCCTGTCAGTAAATTCGGATCATAGCCCGGACTGCTCACATAGGCTAAAATTTCTCCGGTAGCCGGTTCAATTGCAACGATGCCACCTACTTTTCCCTGCATTAATTTTTCACCGTACGCTTGTAACTCAGCATCCAGACCGGAAACCATATCCCAGCCGGCTACCGGTGATTTGTCATCTTTACCATCCTTGTATTTTCCTTTGTACGTATTTTTCACATCCACTACCTGGAAGTTATATCCTTTTTCTCCACGCAGTAAACTGTCATAAAATTGTTCCAGTCCGGTAGTACCCATATAATCACCTAGCTCATAATAGCCGGATGATTGCTCGATATTATTTTCCGTTACCTCACTCAGATATCCTAATACTGCTGCACCTCCGTAATACGGGTATCTCCTTACCGTTCTTGTTTGAAAAGAGAAAGAAGGAAACTCAAACAAATGCTCCTGAAAACGGGCAAATGATTGCGGATCTAACAACTTAATAAATGGTGTTGGTTTGTTGGGGGTGGTACGTTTTATTTCATCTAATTTTTTACGTACATATTCTATATCGGTATTTAATAATTCGCATAAGCGCAGGGTGTCTAAGTTTTTGGTGATATTCCATTGTACTAAAATATCATACACCGCATCATTGTATACGATCACTTTTCCTTTACGATCAATCACTAAACCACGCGAAGGATAAATCGTCACTTTCTTCACCACATTATCGTGTGCCTTTAACTTGTAGCCCGGCGTTAACACCTGCAGGAAAAATAATTTGACAATAAGAATAAATGCAGCGATAAAAATCGCTTTTTCCAAAATTCCACTTTCGTTACCCCGTTGCATTTTATTACTATTACTCTCTGCTGTTTCTCATGAAGAAAAGACTAATCATCCAGACTATTAATAATGAACCGAACAAACTGATGATTGTCTTAAATATAGTGGAGAAAAAATTAGCAAACGAAAATACTTCTAAAAAAAAGTATAATAAATGATGGAGCGAGAACACGATGAGTGAATAATAAAAAAACCAGGTAACACCTTGCTGCGACACATTGGGCACATCCAGTTTATCCCAGCCGGAGCGCGGCTGAAAGGTATCCAGAATATAACTTCTTGAATATCCGATTGCCGTTAAAGTGGCTGTATGCAAGCCTCCGCCATTACTGAATATATCGATAATCAGTCCGGTAAAAAAAGCTAAAAATAAAACGACCAGCCTTGATGTAAAAACCGGCAGCAGTAATATGGTCAGCGGGTAAATCATAATATAGACACGACCCAGAGGTAGCTCGTTCAATAACAAAATCTGTAAAGCAATGAGCAATACAAAACGGATAGAATTTGTTATGAGGAACTTACTATTCATTAATCATTTGCATTTGTAAAGTATCCAGTTCTTTCTTTTTTTCATTTTTTACCACGTACACATAACTCAGTGTATTGATATTGTTCGTGAGCCGCACATTCATATTATAAAAACTTGTACTCTCATCCGGTTCTAATTTTTTAACCGTAGCCACCACAATATTGGGCGGAAAAATAGAAGAAAATCCGGCCGTCAAAATTGTGTCGTTTTTCTTTATCGGCAGGGTTTTACTCAAGCCATCTATCTGTAAAGTATACGGATCCTCGCCATTCCATCTTAAATTCCCCAGCGCATTGGTATTTTTATGCCGTACGCCAATCAGAGATTTCACACTCACTACAGACATGATCAAAGAAAAATTTTCGGAAACATTCGTCACAATACCCACCACTCCGTTACTGCTGATCACCCCCAGTCCTTTCTGAATACCTTCTTTGCTGCCTTTATCAATAGTAATGTAGTTGATACTTTTGCTGATGGTGTTATTGACAATCTTTGCCGGTATATAATCAAAATGGTAGGTACTGGAATTTCTCGGCAAAGAAGAATCACCGGGATACTGATTCTGATACGCGATTAATTTTTTAAGCTGCGTATTTTCTTCCAGCAGTATTTCGTTGTTCTTACCTAAATGAATAAAGGTATTGATTCCGTTTACATACTCCAAAACGGTACCGGTAAAATTACCCGACGTATTCAAAAAACGTACTTCCTGGTATTTATGGGACTTAAAAACAAGAGAGAGTGCAAAAATTTCCAGCAGCACAAATAATATGGCTACATAAAAACGAGTAAATAAGTAATATATGCTGCGCATTATCTTAACTCATCAGGAAAGTGTAACGGTGTCTGTTTTTTAAAGCGATTCCGGTTCCACGCACTACCGCACGCAAGGGATCATCTGCCACCTTTACAGGCAATTTTGTTTTCATGGCAATTCGCTTATCCAATCCTCGCAGTAAAGCACCGCCACCCGTCAGGTAAATACCTTTACGGTAAATATCGGAAGCTAATTCCGGCGGAGTAGATTCCAGCGCCTTCATGATGGCTTCTTCTATCTTGGAAATAGATTTATCTAAACAACCTGCAATTTCGCTGTAGGCTACTGTAACTTGTTTTGGAATACCGGTTAATAAATCTCGTCCGTGTACCGCAAAATCTTCCGGCGGATTTTCCAGATCCTGCAACGC
>JADLAJ010000076.1 GCA_020848255.1 Chitinophagales bacterium | reverse complement strand
CAAGTGTTGGAATAAAATCAGGTGAAAAATTTATTTCAACATTAACATCTGGTGATGGATTTGTGTGGATGGCATATGGTGCTGTTATAACTCTTTTACCTATAATGTTAGTTGGATTGTTTGCCAGGATTTTTATGAAAAAAAACTTTTTTGAAATATGTGGTTTATTATCAGGTAGTATGACAGATCCACCTGCATTGGCTTATGCAAATTCAATTGCTCAGAATGAAGCACCTGCAATTGCTTATGCTACTGTTTATCCATTAGTTATGTTTATGCGAATTTTGGTAGCTCAAATGTTGATTTTATTATTTTTATAAATATTTTATGTCGAAATTGGAAGAAGCTTTAGCTTTATTTTATGGAAATTATAATTGTTCTCAATCGGTTTTTGCAGTTTTTGCAAAACAACTGGGTATTGAAAAAGAAGTAGCTTTGCGAATAGCTTGCGGGTTTGGTGCAGGCATGGCTCGAAAGCAATTTACTTGTGGGGCTGTAACAGGTGCAAATATGGTAATAGGTTTAAAATATGGTAATTATACTGATGATGATGTATTTTCAAAGGAGAAAACCTATCAACTTGTCGAACGATTTATGGAAGAGTTTAAAAGCAAACATCATTCGTTGGAGTGTAATATTTTGACAAATTGTAACTTTTCTACAGATCAAGGTTCAATTGAGTTTAAAGAAAGGAATATACAAGAAAATGTTTGTTCAGTATGTATAAAATCTACTATTGAGATTTTGGATAAAATATTGATGTAATTAGCAACTTTGCATCACCAGATTTTCGCAACAGAAAATCACCAGTTGTAAACAAAAAAAAAGCCCTCATCTTTGTAGTAGCAATACAAATAAAAATGAAGGCAAAACACAACAACAATAAAAAAGTCATTATGTGGTACAAAGTTAATGAATTAAAATCAAAAGGACTAAACAAAAGTCAAATTTCAAGAGAATTAGGTATAGATAGAGCAACCGTACGTAAGTATATAAACATGAATGAGAGCGAGTTCTATCAATGGATAGAGCAATCACGATGTATGCCTCACAAGTTGCAGTCTTATTATCAATTTATTAAAAATTTATTGGAACAACATCCCTATTTGTCTGCATCACAGATAGAAGACCGGTTGAAGGAATGTTATTCAGAACCACCACTGGTTCATTGTAAGACTGTATATAATTTTGTACAGAAAATCAGGCATAAAGAAAACATAAAGAAGATACCCGACCATCAGCCCCGAAAGTATCAGAAGTTGCCAGAGACAGATTATGGGTATCAGGCACAGGCTGATTTTGGGGAGTATTATATGCAAACCAAAGACAACAGTCGTAAAAAGGTTCATTTTATGGTTTTGGTTTTGAGCAGGTCGCGATACAAATATGTTTTTTTTCAAGACAAACCATTTAGCAGTAAGACCTGCATAACTGCTCATGAAAAAGGCTTGCAGTATTTTGGCGGACAACCACAAGAGATTGTTTATGATCAGGATAGAGTGTTGATAGTCAATGAAAATCTGGGAGATGTCTTATTAACTCAGGAGTTTAGTTCCTATTGTAATCAAATGGATTTTAAACCTGTATTTTGTCGCAAATCAGATCCGGAGAGCAAAGGAAAAGTTGAAAATGTAGTTGGTTTTGTGAAGAAAAACTTTCTGCGAGGACGTATCTACACCAATATCGATGAACTTAACGCAAATACACTTGGCTGGCTGGAACGTACCGGAAACGGCAAACAACATGCAGGTATAAAAAAGATACCTGCACAGGAATTCATTATTGAGCAAGCTTATTTAAAGCCCCTAAAGTCAGGTGTTATAATCAAAGATGAACTGAAAAGATATAGGGTTCGCAAAGATAATACCATCAGCTATAAGAGTAATTTTTACACCTTGCCTTTGGGAACTTATACCAATGCCGAAACATGGGTTTTGTTAGAAGTAATTGAAGATACAATTTATCTCTATACAACAAAAAATGAGCTTTTGACAACTCATCATCAAAGCACAGAGAGAGGATCTGTCATCCGCAATACCGATCACAGCAGAGACAAAAGCCAAAGCCTGTCGGTTTTAAAAGAAGCCGTGTTAATGATGTTGAATAATACAGAAAGATCAACAATTTATATAGAACAACTTGAAAAAGATAAATCCCGTTATCTGAGAGATAATCTGCTTGTAATTGAACGCAAAGGCAAAGAAATATCTTCAGAACATCTGTTATCAGCAGTTGGCTTTTGTTTAGAAAACAGCATCTTCAATGCTTATAAATTAATAGAAATAGCTAATCATTACCAAAGGCAAAGCGAACAGGAATCAACGTCAAAATATTTTATACCGGAAATAAAGTCGGATGTTAATTTACATGTGCTAAGTTCCACAATACAAACCAGCAAAATAAGCAATTACGAAACAATAATGTAAAATGGAAAAGATTAAACAAATAAAACAATATGCTGATTATTTAAGATTAACGCTATTGCGAAACCAAGCGGAACATTTAATACATCAGGCACAAATAGACAAATCAACACATCTGGATTATACACATAATATACTGGAACAAGAGGTGTTGCAACGGCAGAAATCTGATTTTGAAAGGCGTATCAAGCTGGCACGTCTTCCCCGCAATCACGATTTAAATCAGTATGATTACAATTTTTCTTCAAGCATCACCAAGCACCAGATGAAAGAGATCCGAGAATTAATGTGGCTTGAACAGGCTTACAACATTGTATTAATGGGTCCCAGCGGAACTGGGAAATCATACATTGCAGCCGGATTGGTTAATGATGCGGTAAAAAAAGGATACAGAGCTTATTTTACCACCATGGAAGACGTAATAGATGTGCTAAAAATGAAAGAAATGACAGCATCTGCCCTGAGCCATTATAACCGGTATTTAAAAGCCCATTTAATCGCTATAGACGACATTATGTTGCTGCCAGTAAAGAAGCATGAAGCTGTATCATTCTTCAATCTGATAAACCATTTACATGAGCAATGTTCGATAATAATAACAACCAATAAGTCACCCAAACAATGGGCCGAAGCTTTGGATGATGAGGTATTGGCAACAGCTTTACTGGATAGAATACTATATCATTGTGAGGTTATAAAATTAGAAGGCAATAGTTATAGGATGGAGAATCGTAAAAATATATTGGGTAATGATATCGATAAAAATATTTAACAGTGCCTGCCCTGCTTAGTGAGCTTCACTACGTTCCGCTCACTAAGCAGGGCAGGCACTGTTGAACAAGAAAGCACCGGAACAGGAATATATTTTTTAATCTAAACTGGTGATTTAATATTGCGAAAAATTGATGAAATTAAATTTGCTAATTACATGAAAAAATATGGCAGAAAATCCAGAGAGATTTCACAAATAAATTTTTTAATACCCTTGATGAACTCAGTCTTTTTATAATGGAATCTGTAGGTACATTGAACTGCAAGTTAGTAAAGTCCACTTGTGGTTAAAGTTATGTTTTTACAAAT
>JADLAJ010000075.1 GCA_020848255.1 Chitinophagales bacterium | reverse complement strand
TTTGTGGTCCCGCATGGGCTCGAACCATGGACCCCCTGATTATGAGTCAGGTGCTCTAACCAGCTGAGCTACAAGACCGATGAATCAACGATTCATAAAATTGAAGTGCAAATGTACATTTTTACTTAGAATTTTAATAACAGTACGCAGATTTTTATGATTATTAAGATTAGAATAAAGGCTAAAAATTATAGATCGTAGCCAGTACTGTTTCACCTACTGCCTGCAAAGTAAGCTTGTCTATGATATTCATATTGTCTTCATGGGTATGCCAGTGCTTCGGAAATCCGCTGCGCGTGGTATAGGTTCGGCTGATGATATCTATCGTAGGTATTTTCGCCATCTGATTGATATAATAATGGTCATCAATAATCTGATCCGTCAGTTCTTTCTGAAAGAAATTACCGTATCCCAACAGTTCTGCGTTCCTCCATACCTGTTTCATAAATTCCGGTGCATATTGCATCGAGACACCTTCATACGTAAAGGTGGCACCTTTTGCGCCTACCATGTCCAGTAAAATTCCGTTCTCCGCTTTATAGTTCGGCACATGCGGATTTCTGCACCAGTATTGCGTTCCTAAACAATAAAAATCGCCCTGTTTCTGGTTGAGTTCATATTCCGGCTGACCATAATCCTCCACATCTAAAAACACTAAATCCACGCCAATCTCCGGATTTTTTTTCTGGAGCTGACGGGCAATTTCTAATAATATGGCTGAACCGCTGGCTCCGTCATCTGCAGCAATGATAGGTTTTGCCACTGCACTGTCGTCCTGATCGGCAAATGGCCGTGCATCCCAGTGTGTACAGATCATCAGCCTGCGTTTTACTTCAGGGTTGTAAGAAGCAATGACGTTTATACAAGGCACGCTTTTTCCATTGTAGACTACCACATTTGTTTTCTGAACGACTACGCTGGCACCGTATGCTCTTAATTTCTGCTCGAAGTATGCCGCACACTTTTGCTGTGCCGGTGTTCCCGGAACACGGGCACCAAAATCCACTTGCTGTTGTGTAAAAAGGTATGCCGAATCAGCTGAAAATTCAGGTTTTGCAATGGTTTTTTCAGTCGAAGTGCCTTCAGCAGATGAGTCTTCTCTCTTTATCTTGCAGGAAGAAGCCATCAGAATAGGAATAAAAATTATCAGAATAATTTTTATCAATTGTACATTGTTAATCGTTAAATGTTTATCCAATCTCATACGTAGTGCCATCTTTACTGTCTTTGATTTCAATTCCTGCATTCTTCAGCGCATCACGGATTTTATCCGATGTTGTCCAGTCTTTTGTTTCACGGGATTGTTTTCTGATATCAATCACTAATTGCATCACCTTATCCAGTGCATCGTTATTACCTGCAGCCGCTTCATCACTCAATCCAAGTACATCAAAAAGATATCCGTTATATGTAGTCTGTAACTGATTAAAAGTCGCTTTTGAAATATTGCTTACTTTCTTGCCGTCATTATAATAGATATTGATTTGTGTAGCCAGTTCGTATAATGTTGCCAGCAGTTTTGGCGCATTGAAATCATCATCCATCACCGTCTTGCATTCATTACAAAGCTCCTGAATCAATTTATCCTGTTGTTCGTCTGATGTGGCTGTATCGAATTTCAATTCTGCCAGATATTTTGCGGCATTCATCAGCTTACGCAAACCTTTCTCCGCATCCTGCAAGCCTTTTATCGTGATGTCCAGTTCCGAAGAATAATGCGATTGCATAAAAAGAAAACGCACCGTCATGGCTGAATACGGCTTATCCAGCAAAGGATGTTCACCAGTGATAAATTGCATGGGAAGTATAGAATTCCCCAGAGACTTACTCATTTTTTGCCCGTTGAAGTTGAGCATATTCGTGTGCATCCAGTAGCGCACCGGTTCGTTGCCGCAGGCGCCCACGTTCTGCGCAATCTCGCATTCGTGGTGCGGGAATTTCAGATCCATACCACCGGCGTGGATATCGAATTGTTTGCCCAGATATTTGGTACTCATCACAGAGCATTCCAAATGCCAGCCCGGAAAACCGCTGCCCCAGGGGGAGTTCCACTGCATGATATGTTCCGGTGAGGCTTTCTTCCATAAGGCGAAATCTATCGAATTGCGTTTTTCATCCTGACCGTCCAAATCTCTATAACCCGCTATAAGTTCGTCAATATTTCTGCCGGATAATTTTCCGTAATTATTGCCTTTTGCGTTGTAGGCATTCACGTCAAAGTACACGCTGCCGTTGGATGCATACGCCACGCCGTTGTCAATTAATTTTTGTGTCATTTCTATCTGCTCCACAATATGACCGGTAGCCGTTGGTTCGATAGTCGGCGGCAGCAAATTAAACAGCCTGCATACTTCATGAAAACCCACGGTATATTTCTGAACGATTTCCATCGGCTCCAGCTTCTCCAGTTTCGCCTGGTCTTCCATGCGGTTTTTACCTTCGCCTGCTTCATTCGTTAAATGCCCTGCATCCGTAATGTTGCGCACATAACGCACTTTATATCCTAAAAATTTCAGATAGCGGTAGACCAAATCAAACGAAATAAATGTTCTTGTATTTCCTAAATGCACATCCGAGTAAACGGTAGGACCGCAGCAATACAATCCAACATAGGGCGGGTTGATTGGCTCGAATTTCTCTTTCTGTCGGGAAAGCGTGTTGTAAATGGTTAAATCAGACATAGGGCAAAGATAGGAATTTACGATTTACGATGTACAATGAACGATTTACAATTGCCTTGAAATATTTTTATTTGTAAACGTAGAAAGAATCGGTGATGGGATAAGATGTGACTGCACCTGACCTTAAATTTTTCAATAGTATGTTCCCATTCCAATAATACCATCCAGTGTCTTTTGGCATAAATGAGAAATTAAAAAAATCATCCTCTGAATTTATAGAGCCTTTCAAGTTGCTTTCTTTATTAAACTTTCTTTCTTTTGAAGGTAGCGAATACTTTAAAGTACAATTTGAATAAGCTGAACCTGAATGTATCTCAGCAAAATAAATTTTCCCGTTATAAGTAGAATTTAACCGTAAGCTGTTATTTGTATTATTAATAGCTAAATGTCTATAAAAGATTATATTGCAATAAACCATCTCATTTGCCTGTTTTTCAATTAAAGAATCATAAACCAACTTGATAATTTTATTTTGCTTGGTTAATGAATCAGCAATAATCTTATTCTCTTCCTCCAACTCCGCAATCTTCTTCAAATCGCTTTTGTTATGGCAGGATACCAGTAGAATTAAACATAAAAATGGAATCAGTATTCGCATAAATTGGTAACGATAAATATAATTAGAAATTTTGTCTGAACTATGATTTATTTGATGGGTATGATTTTGATGATAAACAAAATCATGTTAATCAGGCAAATCATAAAAATCATAGTTCAGACTACTTCACCCGCTTGGGATTATCCTTGGCAAAGGCTTCCCAGCCGGAATATTTCTTGCCTCCACTTGGCACGCCGCGCATCGAAAAATGATGGCACACCGCCACGGCCAGTCCGTCGGTGGCATCCAGCTGTTTCGGTAGCACATCGGTTTTCAGGATATGTCCGAGCATAGCGGCCACCTGCTCCTTGGCGGCATTACCGTTGCCGGTCACGCTCTGTTTTACTTTCTTAGGCGAGTATTCCTGAATCGGAATTTTCTGGGAAAGCGCGGCGGCTATCGCCATCCCTTGCGCGCGTCCGAGTTTCAGCATGGACTGCACGTTCTTACCAAAAAAAGGTGCTTCAATGGCTAACACATCCGGCTTGTAGGCCTGCACTATCTCTAAAATCCGATCATAAATACATTGCAAACGGTCATAGTGATCATCAAACTTTTCGGTGTGAATGCTGCCAATGGCAATCAGTTCCATCGTATTCCCATCCGATAAAATAATACCATAGCCGGTCACCTGTGTGCCCGGGTCGACGCCCAAAATGATATGCTTCGGATTTGGTTTCTTTATTGCAGCCACGTGATAAAAATAGTAGTTAGTACTTAGTATTTAGTATTTAGATGCAATTTATTTGTACAAAAAAGAAACTATCTTTGAAATTCGCTGAACATGAAACAACTTTTCCAAAACAAACTCCTGAATGCGCTTATCAAAATTTTGATATTTGGTGGTTTGTTGTTCGTGCTGTACCGTCAGTTGTTTTCCAATGAAAAGATAGACATAGCCTATGCCCATTTCCTGCTCAATTTTCACGGCAATTATTTCCTCCTGAGTGTGGTGATTCTGCTGATGATACTGAACTGGACGATTGAAAGCGTGAAATGGAAACTGCTCATTGATAAACTGCATCCGATTTCCTGGCTGGATGCGATGGAAGGTATTTTGTTCGGCGTGACTTTCTCCCTGTTTACGCCCAGTAGAATCGGCGAATTCGGCGGACGCGTTTTTGCCTTAAAAACCGACCGGAAGGAAGCCATCGTTTCCACCATTTTGGGAAGCATCGCTCAAATTGTGGTCAATCTCTCTTTTGGCTCACTCGGACTATTGGTATATTCTTTTTTGTATGAAAAGATGGATACCTATTTTCTGTTTGCCTTCATCTTTATATATGTGATGATGGTGGTGGCCATTCATTTCTGTTTTTACAACCTGGATGTAGTCAGCACCAAATTTTCCAACTTCAGCATTTTCAAAAAAGTGTACAAATATATCCACATCATCGACTTATACAGCAATAAAGATTTCCTGAGGCTGGAAATCCTGTCTGCTGTCCGTTATGGCATCTACTGTCTGCAGTTTGTTTTACTGCTCAAATTCTTCGGATTTCAGTTGCCTTTTTTTACCGCCATGATACTGGTGGCGGCCATATTTTTTGTACAAACCATCAATCCGATAAATATTGCATTGATAGACTTTGGATTCCGGGGCAATGTGGCGGCCTATTTTCTCGCTGCTTTTACCACAAATCCAATAGCAATTATAGCCACTACCATCACCTTATGGTTTATCAACCTGATTATTCCGGCCATCATCGGAGGTCTTTCTGCCCTCAGATTTAGCTTTTTTAGGGAGGAATAATGTAAATTTTTGTATCTTTCGGCTGTAAATCAATCAAATGTCTGACACACACCAATTATTAGACAGTAACATGTCTAACCAAAACCTTTCTACAGAAACTTACATTGCCGATGGCGTTCAGGGGCACCCGAAACAGTTAGCCCTTTTATTCTTTACAGAGATGTGGGAACGTTTTTCGTTCTACGGAATGCGCGCATTGCTCGTGCTTTTCATGGTACATCAGTTAAAATATGCTGATGTTAAAGCCAATTTAATTTACGGAACCTACACCGCGTTAGTATACCTGATGCCTTTATTTGGCGGTATTGCTGCAGATAAAGTTTTAGGATACCGCCGTGCCATTATCTTAGGTGGTACACTAATGGCTGCGGGTCATTTAATTTTAGCCATACCAACAGAGTGGTCGTTTTTTGCAGGGATGGCTTTCCTGATTTCAGGAAATGGTTTTTTTAAACCTAATATTTCTACTATGGTTGGAAAACTATATAGCCCTGGTGACGGAAGACGTGATGGTGCATTTTCCATCTTTTATATGGGTGTAAATTTAGGTGCTGCCATTGGCGGTCTCATTTGCGGATATATCGGACAGGAAATCAACTGGCATTATGGTTTCGGATTAGCCGGTATTTTTATGATTTTAGGCTTAATCACCTTCTTATTTGGTCAGAAATCTTTGGGTGAAATTGGATTGGTTCCAAAAGAAACAAGTGGCGAATCTGTCGGCAATCAAAAACAATTATTTATTTTAATCGGGGCTTTTTTAATCATCCCATTATTTATTTTCCTTTTTAACAATTATACCCTGATGGGAAAAATAATGTTTCCTGTATGTATCGTTGCGACGATAGCAATGGTTTTTATTGCATTCCAACAGGAAAAAGAAGCTAGAAATAAAATGTTAACGGCAATCGTTCTTGTTGCCTTTTCCGTATTATTCTGGGCGTTTTACGAGCAAGGTGGCGGTTCTCTCAATTTGTACACAGAGAGAAATGTAAATACATTTGGCATGCCTGCTGCAGCCATTAATAATTTCATCAATCCATTTTATATTATTTTGCTAAGCTTCCCTTTTGCATGGATGTGGTTAAAACTTGCCAACATGGATAAAGAGCCATCTACACCGATGAAATTTACCCTTTCTTTTTTACAGCTTGGTCTTGGTTTCTTTTTGTTTGTAGTAGGCGCTAAATTAGCATTGAACGGACAGGTGAGCTTTTTTTGGTATGCCTTTGGCTATTTATTGTTAACTACAGGCGAATTATGTATTTCTCCTATCGGACTCTCCATGATTACCAAATTATCCCCGCCTAAATTTACAGGTATGATGATGGGTTTCTGGTTTTTAGCCTCCGCCCTGGGACAACATTTAGCAGGCGTAATTGGCACCTTAATGGCTATTCCTTCTGAAGGCGGTGCTACTACAGTATCTGCAGTAGAGTCTTTAGCAATATACAGCGGAGTGTTCATGAAAATATTTTATGTATCATTGGGCGGCGGTCTGGTATTACTATTACTGGTACCTATTTTAAAACGCTGGATGGGTGCTGTTAAATAACTATTGAACTAAAACAAACAAAATTTCGTTTGTATTTATATGCAAATAAGAGGTAAAATATTAACTATCGCAGGCATCGTATTGATGTTCGGGTATTTTATTAAAGATTCTCTCAGAGATCCGTATGACCCAACACAAATTACAATGGTTGGAAATGATACTTTAGGAAGAGATTGGGGGGCTATGGCTGAACAGGCTATTAAAAACAAAGCCTTGCTAAGCTCTGAAGGAGACGGCGGTCTGCAAACTGAAACTGACGGCGAAGTAAATACACTCTCAAAATCTTCTGATAAATTAAATAATATTAACTCCGAACAAGAAGTTGACCCTTTTACAAAACAAAAATTTGACCAGAATAATTATTCAACAATTATATCACCGGACGGAAGAGAAATAATAACCGGATATAACCGTCCGGAACAAGTTGAAGAAGAAAATGAAGAGGATAATTCAGTTTATAGATATAAAACGAGACATCAGAAAGAAGTTGGAGAGCCGGAAATGAAATACCGGGATTAATATATCAAATTAAATATTCCTTCTCCCTAAAACTATATGTTACCAAAGCTAGATTTTCTGAATTACCAGCTTAGTTTTACTCGTGTACAGTTTGCCCAAAAGGAATCAGAAAATCTTCTAATAAAATTATTCGAGGATAAGCATCTAAATTACCCTCCAAACCAACTTTACATTCGGGCATTTAAACAAGAACAAGTACTGGAAATCTGGGCAGGTAA
>JADLAJ010000074.1 GCA_020848255.1 Chitinophagales bacterium | reverse complement strand
GTGTGATACAATTGCTGCACGAAGGAAAGATCGATCCGCATGTTGGAAAAATGTATGCCGCCAAAGACATCTACCAGGCACACGACGATCTGGAATCCCGCAAAACCATTGGAAAGATTGGGATTGTGTGGTAGTTTTACCCACCCCTTAATCCCCTCCGAGGAGGGGAAATCCGTTGCATTCAGCCGTCAGAAATAATCGCACTATCCGGCTTCCCCTCTTGAGAGGGGACTGAGGGGTGTGTAAATAGATGTCAAAAGTTTACAAAGGTGGATTAATAACTTGAATGATAAATATTCTATGCTAATTTTACAGGGTGCTGGCTGACAAAGAAAAATATAGCAAACAAATAAAACAATGGGCTACAGAACTTGGCTTCAGCCACTGCGGAATTGCCAAAGCTGAATTTCTGGAAGAAGAAGCACCCAAATTGGAAGAATGGCTGAAACGCAACTATCAGGGCGAGATGCACTACCTGGAAAACCATTTCGACATGCGCCTTGACCCGAGAATACTGGTACCCGGCGCCAAATCCGTTATCTCTCTTAGCTACAACTACTACACCGACCAAAAACAAAACAGTGAGGCATCGAAACTGTCCAAATATGCCTACGGTGAAGACTACCACCACGTGGTAAAAGACAAACTGAAAATCTTATTGCGCAACATGCAGCAGGAAATTGGTGAGATACACGGCAGATGTTTTGTAGATTCCGCGCCCGTGATGGAACGTGCCTGGGCCAGCAAGGCCGGCATAGGCTGGGTGGGCAAACATTCCTTGTTAATCAATAAAACTCAAGGCTCTTTTTTCTTTTTAGCAGAAATTATTGTGGATGCCGATCTGGCATACGACGCACCTTTTGCCACCGACCACTGCGGCACCTGCACCGCCTGCATGGACGCCTGCCCTACCGGCGCCATTGTAGAAAACAAAGTGGTGGACGGTAGCAAATGCATTTCCTATTTTACAATAGAGTTGAAAGACGCGATACCCACAAGCTATAAAGATAAATTTGACGACTGGATGTTTGGCTGCGATGTTTGCCAGGACGTATGCCCCTGGAACCGTTTTTCCAAAGTACATAATGAACCCAAATTTACACCAAACCCAAAGCTGCTTAGCATGAACCGCCGCGAATGGCAGGAAATTACCGAAGACGTTTTTAATGAACTCTTCCGGAACTCTGCGGTGAAGAGAACGAAGTATGAGGGGTTGAAAAGAAATTTGAGGTTTTTGGAATTAAAATAAACGATTACATTTTAATTTTTAATAATATAAAAGTATATTTGAATAATATACTCTAAAGTTGCGCATATAAAATCTTCTGTTAGTTCGTATCGTGCAACTTTACAGAATATCTAAATAAGTTACACATAAAGATAAAATAACAAAGAATAAATTAAATATTCAAAAAATAAAACAATATGACTGACGAATTAAAAAACACAGACGAGCTTGAATTTGAAAACGAAGAAATGGAAGAAGTAGAAGAGTCTTCTATTGAAGAACTTCAAAAAATTGTTTCATATAACGTAGCAAATACAGTTGAAGTATTGAAGCTAAAAGTTGATAATGAAGAAATCAATTTGAAACCTGAATTCCAAAGAGATTTTGTTTGGGATATAAACAGGGCAAGTTTGTTTATTGATTCACTTATCATTGGACTACCTATTCCAAGTATTTTTCTAGGTAAAAGTAAAGAAGATGAGAATTATATTGTAATAGATGGACAACAAAGATTAAAATCTGCTTATTACTTTATGACAGGTAAGTTTATTAGTGACGAGAATGAAACAATTTTCTCTTTGAGAAACTTAAAAGACAGAGCTTGGAATAATCAGACCTATGCAGAATTAGATGATAAATTTAAAAAGCGAATTAGAAATGCTGTTTTAAACACAACAATAATCGAGGACATCAATTCTCGACCGGAAGTTGTACATGACTTATTTCACAGATTAAACACTGGTGGCATGCCTCTGACTGACCAAGAAATCAGAAATTGTGTTTACACTGGGATATTCAACAAACAACTTCTTGATTTAAATAAAAACACTAATTGGAGAAAATTACTTGATAAAAACATACCTGATAAACGATTAAGAGATGCAGAGTTAGTATTAAGGTTTTTTGCACTGTTACACGGTGTTCAAAACTACGCACCTTCAATGAAATTATTCCTGTCTAACTATCAGAAAGACAACAAGAATAATAATTCGTTTATTGAATCAAACCAAACGATTTTTGAAAAAACAGTAAATATAATTTATACAGAAATAGGCGAACGGGCTTTTAAAACAACACGTTCAATAAACAAATCAATTTGTGACTCTCTAATGGTTGCTATTGCTCAAACGATTATAGCTGGTAAAGAACTTAAAAACATTAAAGAAAACTACCAAAGACTTATTCACGACGATGATTATAAAAAACATGTAACTTCTGGAACATCTGGCGAAACCAGCGTTAAAGGTAGAATAGACCTTGCAAGAAATTACTTTCTAAATTTAAAGTAAGGTTATGCCCTTTAATTGTCCAGACATAGAAACTTTTAAAGTTGACTTAGATAGAAATGTAGCAGTTGCACTTTCTGTCAAAGCTGACAGCCACGGGTCAATAAGAGTTCAATCTTTATTGAACATAACTATTTATGCTCTAGCAACTAGGTTTCTTGAAGGAAGCCTAAAGCTTATAATATACAATTGTGCAAGAATGCGAGGTGACAATGCTCAACAATTGACAGCTTTAGAATCAGAACTTAAAAAAATTAATAACCCTGAATACTCAAATATCCGAGCAGAAGTTTTGAGACTTCTTAACTTCGACATTGTCCTAGGTTATAATGCAGGTAGATTTACAAATAAAGACATCACATTCTTAAATGAGATTGTTAGGAATAGACATAGAAATGTTCATGCTACCCATGACCCTGCAGATTGGCATAGCACTAATTCCAAGGACATTTTAAGTGACTTTAATAAAGAATATCCGGGTTTAATAAATATTCTTACTTATTTAGACAGTTTAACCTATAACCAAGGAACTGGAGCATTTCAACATTAACCCCCATCTTGCGCAAACATGCAGCCTTTAATTTGCGTGCTTGTGCTTGATTATTTTTTTATAAAACTATGCTGTGTCGTTTGAAAAGCATAAATAATACTATTGGGTGCCTATGGCACCATTTCCGTTTACTATTTTTTCCTACCAATATATTGTGCTTACAGCACACAGAAAAAAGGAAATTACACTAAATTCAATCCTTCATAAGCTCTTACAAGTTTATAAAGCGTAGTTTATAATAACACATCAGGAAAAATTTCCGCCTGATGAAATTTTTGATGAAAACATAGTAGCAATAGAATTGAAATTAATATATTTATCCTCATTGATTATACAAATCAATGCAAAATTCTTGCATAACTATTCTATTGTAAGTATGGAATTTATCAATTTTATACGAACAAAAATTATTCCGTAGGAATAAAATATAGGTAGAAATTTATTGCAAAAAGAATAAAGTCCCGTAGGGACGATATATAAAGACATATAACATGGCAAATACCTACACACAAATACACATTCAATTTGTTTTTGCAGTAAAATTCAGAGATGCAATCATTCATTCCTCCTGGAAAGATGAGTTATACAGGTATATGACAGGTATTGTACAAAACAATAAACACAAGTTGATTGCCATAAACGGAATGTCGGATCATATTCATATTTTAATCGGAATGCGTCCCACGCAATCCATCTCTGATTTAATGCAAGACATAAAAGGAAGTTCTTCAAAATGGATTAATCAAAAAGGATTTATAAAAGGAAAATTTGAATGGCAGGAAGGTTACGGTGCATTTTCCTATGGAAAATCTCAGGTAAAAGATGTGATTGCATATATTGAAAATCAGGAACAACATCATTCAAAAAAGACATTCAGAGATGAATATATGGATTTCCTGAAAAAATTTGATGTTGAATATGATGAACAATACATTTTCAAAGAAATGATTTAAATTCCGTTGATATATGGTGCCTACAGCACCATTTCCGTTTACTATTTTATTTCTACCAATATTGTGTGCTTACAGCACAAGTCTTCATCCTTTTGCTTGTTTCCCAAAAGACAACTCATGTGTACTAAATCACCCGGTCTCGAACGGTTTTTGCAAAAATAGTTTGTACATTTATCACTCAAAAAACAAAAAAAACAAGCAATGAACCACACCAACTCTTTTGTAAAAACCACAACATCAAAAATCCCGAAATACGTTTTTCAGTTAGTGTTGGTTTTTATGTTCTTAATGTGCTATCTGAACGGCAGTGCGCAACAAAAAGAAGTCTTCAACCCCAAAAAGGTGTACAAATCCAAACAGCTAATCATTACGCAAATCACCCAAAATACTTTTGTACATACCTCTTATAAACAAACCGATGAATTCGGCAATGTTCCCTGCAACGGCCTCATCGTGCGCAAGGGCACTGAAATCATTATCTTCGACACACCTACTACCGATAAAACTTCGGCTGTACTTATAAAATGGATACAGGAAAAACTGCACTGCAGCATCAAGGCCGTCATTCCCACGCATTTCCACGACGATTGCCTCGGCGGCCTCCAAGCCTTTGATGACAATAAGATTCCTTCTTATGCCAACAGCAAAACCGTGGAATACGCCAAAGAAAACAAAATGGCAGTGCCCAAAAACAGCTTCAGCGATTCCTTGCTCTTGAACCTCGGCAACACTTTCGTTACGGCTACTTTTTTCGGCGAAGGACATACCAGAGACAATGTGGTGGGCTACTTTCCAGAAGATGATGTTTTGTTTGGCGGTTGTCTGATAAAAACACTGGATGCCAGCAAAGGCTACCTCGGTGATGCAAATGTAGCTGCCTGGTCGGCCACTGTGGAAAAGGTGAAAAAGGCCTATCCGCCGGTAAAATTTGTAGTGCCGGGACACGGCCCCTACGGCGACCAAAAATTACTGGATTACACGATTCAGTTATTCAGGAATCCGTAAAAAACTATACAAAAAATATACCTTTACAAATATGAACCAATTAACTAATTGGATGAAATTACCACCATTTCCATTTACATGTGGAACAGATTTAATTGTTTCTAATCCAAATACAACAACACTAACACATTTTCCATTTTACGGTATTTATGATCCAAACGATCCAAATGTAAATTTGACAATAACGGGATTCGTTAATCCATTAACTTGCACAGTTGCAGGAATAAGATTGAATTGGTTAATTCCCGCAGTTGCTCCTTTTACAGCATCATATAATACAAACAAAAGAATTACAAACACATTTAGATTGGCACAAAGTTGTATTCGCCAAATAATTACTGCTCCGTCGGTAACTACAGAGTTTAATAATGTGAGCCCATGTGTTGCTTTAGATACATCTCGCATTGTTCCAACATTTATAATACATGGAACTGATGATTGGTTAGTACCATACAGTAAAGCGACAAGCACGATGAATACAAAACTTGCTTCCACAGGTGGTTTAATTGGAACTTACAGTAGCACAACCAGACCAGCTATACCAGCATCTGCAACATATGCAACAACAACCAGCAAACATATCATTAAACTATATACTAACGCAAATCATGATGTATCAAACAATGCACAAACGCGACCTGATATTCTTACTTGGTTTAACGGTCATAAATAAAAAAACATGAAAAAGTTATTAATAATTCTATCATTCCTTTTTGCACTTTCGTGCAAAAAGGAATGTAATAATCAAAATAAACAAAACGTCCTTCATAATAAAATAAAATCATTGACGTACTACGAGAGCGATTCCTCTAATACTATTAGCCGGTATTATTTTAATTATGATACAACTACAGGTCTCTTAATATCTATAGATTTACATGGTAGATTTCAAGGTATTGACACAAATTTCAATAGTTATATAAATATTGAAAGAGCAAACAACACCGTTTATTTTTATAATAATTTTGAAGGTAAGCAATATTTAATTTCTACAATCGGTAAGCAAATTACATCAATTATAAAGATTGATACATTGAGTGGTTCTCAAGAATTAGCTACTGTAATCTTTTTAAAAAATGATAAAACAGACTCAATATTCGATATTGGTATTTTTTTACAAACGAATATTTCATTTTATAACTTTAAATATGATGTGTATAATTGTAATGGTTATTCCTCTAAATGGAGAGAATTTTTAGGAATATATGTCAATAAAGCTGATACTGTTTCATTTACATTTACTAACATAGTAAATAACAATATGATTCCTAATCAATTACCATGTACAGACCATGGTGGTGGTAGTGTTTTAAATGATGTTGTTTATTATTTAGGAATAGATGGTTATTATATTGTAAAACCTAATACATTTTTAATTGACAGTTCTAATTACTCAAATAATTCATACTCGAAATATTTTTATACTATGAATGAAAATATAGTAAATAGTACATTAATATTAACGAACTACAATTCAAATATAGTTCGTTCTTATCAAGAATATACATATTATCAATAAATAATCATCAATTCAGTATTATTCTATTTACGATTGTGTATTACTTCTTCGCCAACTCCACAAAAATATCCCAGAGCGTTTCGTATGGAATGATTTCCCAGTCAGCGATGATGTAGTTATTATGTTTGCGCAATTCCGCAATTTCCGGCCAGTCTGCTTTTGCCATTTCTTTGTTACTGAATCCTGATTTTTCTGCCTTTAACAAAACACTTAAAAATAAATGGTTTCGTTTGTAGGTATTATCATTTAAATAACGGGTTCGATACACTCGCAAGGCATCCATTTTGGAGAAAATGAGATTATAATCTTTTCGTGCGGCATTAAATAAAATTTCAATGACACGTATAGCAAAATTATAGCCCGATTTATCTTTTGAATTTATTGGAACATCATTTAAAAACTTTGGTAAGCTAAATTTATATTCTCCTTTGTTTAGAAAACTATCCATAAAAACCAAATAAGCATGGTATATTTTCCATTTTTCTGTTAGTTCAGCAACCTGTCGCTTAAATGATTTATTGTTTATGACTTGTTCATAAACATTGTATGCTTCCTGTATTTTATCATCTTGCAGATACAGTTTAAATTCCGTCTCTTTCAGAATATACCAATTCATACTGGTCTCCGGAATTACAATAGTATCATCATTATTCAATAATTTTATTCCAGTGTCAAATTGCTTGTAATGTAACAATGCCTTTACTTTGTACAATAGCATTACCATTCTTCTGGTGTTTGTTACAATATTCGGATTAAGTTTCATTAACTGCTCAGCTTCGTCACAAATAGAAAGAATCTGATCCAGTTCATTATTGCTTTCATAATATAAGAATGCCAGATAAAAATAATAGAAATCAATTTCCGGATTATTAATCTCTTTCCTCAAAGTAAAAAATCTGCTTAAATTATGTTTTACATCTGATAATAATTCATTTGTAATGGGTATGGGTCTGTTAAAATCTACAGCAATTTTCATATACAAATACTTGGCAAATTGTTCTTTCTGAGCTAAATCAAGATAGACCAAATATTTACTTTCTTCTTCAACCAATGATTTTTTATCTCCTTTCAAACTGTAGTAGGATATCAGGTAATATGAATAATTCTTCAGTATATCGTACAGGTTGTACTTTAAAGCCTTTGAGTAATCTTCTTTAACCAATTCATACACGAGCTTTGTTGTTCCTGATAGTTGTATAATTATTTCAATTATCTGGTTATTTGTAAGGCATTCATAATAAACTCTGCCTCTCTCATTATTAAAGATTTCCTCTATATCAAATAACAATACAGACTTTAGAATTTTATTTTTAAATCTTGATTTTAACTTTCTGAATTTTGCATCCTTGTCTTCGCTGTCGTACAAATATTTTGCCGCAGAAACATCATCAATAATTTTACCTGACTCCAAACCTTCGTAAAGTGTGTAATATAAATTACTGTTATTCTGATTCAAAAATGTCTTATCAAAGACATCAATTTTAGATAATCGCTTCCTGTTAACAATTTTTACCAGCTCTTTTAAGGCATCCATTTTGTCACATTTTAGTTTAATAAATAAAAAACAACTCTCTATTAATAAGATAGTTATAAATATATTGAGCAATATAACACTATTACAACAAAGTCACAAGAGCTAAATCAGTGCTATTGATTTAGAGTTGCTTTAAATACAACTTCGTTGTGTAAAGTAGTATTTTACTTCTTGATGAAACCAGTAAATGCCCAACATAACTGCGTTTTCATTAGTCCCTGATAGAACATTACAACCCGGATTAAAGAAAAATACTGCTTAAAGAACATTATTCACAAAACCCAACAGTAAAAACCTTTGTCACAAAAAATGAAATAAAAACCCGAAAAAACAACATATAACTGTATGATTTTCAATTATTTGAAATTCATAAATCATAAATACCCTATTATATGAAGAGTCACACCTATGCATAAACTGTAACTTTCATATTGCAAATTATACCCATATTTGTATTACAAAAAAAACGCAAAATGGGAATTATTGTAGCACTTATCTTATCATTATTAGTTAATTCTTCAAAAGGAATTGACCCAACAGGAAATAAAGGAATAGATCCAACAGGAAACAAGATTGTTATTGATCCAACCGGAAACAAAGGTGGTATCGATCCAACTGGAAACAAAGGTGGAATTGATCCAACTGGAAATAAAGTAATTGATCCAACTGGAAATTAATAAGTTTTTTCTCCCCCCCACTATAATAATAAATAGTTAGTAGTTTAGTTCTTACACGGAGTGGTTTCGCCACTCCGTATTTTTTTTTTAAACAGACAAATACGTTTACAAAAAAAGCTAGTTATTTCATTTAACTGCACTAGAGTCAATCAAGTAATAAAATCAAACCTGAAAATTGCTTATTTAGAACGGAATAGGCACCGAAGTTGCTATCAAATTAGAACTTGCTTTAGACAGCAGTTTATTTTCTTCGTTAAAAAGCTTTGCCTCTGCATGCATAATGTTTTTGCCGGCACGTATTATGACACCTTCACCGATTACTTTCTCTCCGGCTTTTGCACTGTTTAAGTAATCTATATTCATATTAATAGTGGCATAGCCGGTTGGACGACCAATCGTAAATCCTGCTGCTCCCATGAGCTCATCCAGCATGGCCGCAGCAATACCGCCATGCAGTATTCCAATCGGGTTCAGCATATATTTTTCTACGGTAAACTGCATTTTTACCGTTCCTTCATCTACTTCCAGCACTTTCGCATTCATCCAATCCATTAACGGATAATCAAACAGCCATTTATCTTGTCCTATTTGTGTTCTGAATATTTCTACGCGCTTGTTCATGTTATTTGATTTATGTTAATCGTCTTGCTTGGGTATATTACGCCACAACTTCATCCCTGTTAAATTCAGAGGTCAGGTGGAAATGAATTTCAGGATAATCCTGCTGGGTTAATCGTAATATCCATTCTGAACTTGCCAGAAAAACAGGCTTGTCGTCCTTATCAAACGCAATATAATTGGATTTTGTTCGGATAAACTCCGTCAGTTTTGCCGTATTTTCACTTGTCAGCCAGCAAGCTTTATAATATTGCAGCGGTTTAAACTGACAAGATGCACCATATTCATGCAATAATCTGTATTGTATTACCTCAAATTGCAATTCTCCCACTGTACCAATTATTTTTGCCTGGGTGGTATGTACGGTAAATAACTGCGCCACACCTTCTTCGGTCAGCTGACGAATACCTTTCTCCAATTGTTTGGTTTTCATGGGGTCAGTATTTACCATTTCCTTAAAAATCTCCGGTGAAAAGCTTGGAATACCCTTAAAATACATTTGCTCTCCTTCCGTCAATGTATCACCTATTTTAAAATTTCCGGTATCGTTCATCCCGATCACATCTCCTGGATAGGCATCTTCTACAATATTTTTGTCGGAAGCCATAAAGGTGACCGGATTACTAAACCGAAGTTCTTTTTTCAGACGTGTGTGATAGAAGAATTTATTTCGTTCAAACTTACCGGAACAAACCCGTAAGAAGGCAATTCTGCTTCGGTGATTCGGGTCGATATTCGCATGTATTTTAAATATGAAACCGGTCATTTTTTCTTCTGTAGGCTGCACAACACGTGTATCTGTGTTTCTGCCTCGAGGAGAGGGCGCAATCCGTATAAAGGTTTCGAGTAATTCCCGAACTCCGAAATTATTGACTCCCGAACCAAAAAAAACGGGAGCAATTTCCCCTGTTTTATATTTTGCTTCATCAAATGTTTCATACACACCATCAATCAGTTCAACATCTTCCCGTAGTTTTTCTGCATCGTGTTCTCCTATCTGTTTATCCAGTTCAGCATCATTCAAATTATCAATACTTACAAACTCTTCTTCCACTTTAGTTGATGAAGCTCTGAATAGATTCAAACGATGATCATACAAATTATATACGCCTTTAAATAGCTTACCGCCGCCGATGGGCCAGGAAAGCGGACGCACTTTAATAAATAATTTTTGCTCAAGTTCATCCAGTAAATCAAAGGGGTCTTTCCCGTCGCGGTCCATTTTATTGATAAAAACGATTACCGGTGTGTTTCGCATACGGCATACTTCCATTAAACGCTCTGTCTGCATCTCCACCCCTTTTACGCAATCCACCACTAAAATCACACTGTCCACCGCCGTCAGCGTTCGGTAGGTATCTTCCGCAAAATCCTTGTGTCCCGGTGTATCTAAAAGGTTGATTAAGGTATTCTGATACTCAAATGTCATTACGGAAGTCGCCACGGAAATACCACGCTGCTTCTCGATTTCCATAAAGTCTGAAGTAGCTGATTTTTTTATCTTATTGGACTTTACAGCGCCCGCCGTTTGTATAGCACCTCCATATAACAGAAACTTTTCCGTTAAGGTCGTTTTTCCTGCATCCGGGTGCGAGATAATGGCAAATGTTTTTCTTCTGTGTATTTCGTCTAAAATGGCTGACATGTTACAAAAATACAGCGAATACTTAGTACACTATGCATCCTTTTAAAATTTAATTGCGAGTTAATAAGCATAAAAAAGCCGCCAACGTATGTTGGCGGCTTTTTTATAAAATAGTATTTCAGAGCCTAAAGTGGTTCACAATATAACTCATTTACACTTCCAGAAACACTGCATCCATCTTCAGAAACAGTATAATTAAGTACTTGTCTGTTTGATGACAATGGAATAACATTTCCGTTACCGCTTTGCGAGCCAAAATTCCAAGAGTAATTAGTGAAATCTGATGGGCAAGAAGCATCTATGTATGCCTGACAAAGCACAAAATCAGTGGATACTGAAGCCGTAAGTACCGGATTTATTACCACTGTAAAATCTCTTTGAGATAAAACAGACTGGTCTGTTGTGCAAACAACTTTTACACTTATTGTTTTTGTAAGCGGACTACATGTATTATTAGCCGGAAAATCAATTGAAACTGAATTACCGGAGAACGTTTGACCATCTAAAGTCCAGGTAGTAGATGTTTTTGAAGCATCACCGTTAACAGCAACTGTACCTTTAACAACACCGCTACCGCAGATTTTAACTTTGTCAACACTTACATTGTTTACGGTAGGGCAAACTGATGGGCATTGTTGCAGACAAAATTGCTGTGGGGTAATGCAAACTGTAGATACACGGGATGCTGAACATCCACTGCATTTTTTCATAATATAGAATAAACCACTCAATTTGACACATGCCAATGTCTTGTACTGCGCTTTTAATGCGCTAATACTGTATGAAATCCTTGTTTCTGTAACAGAAATGTTGGAAGAAGCTACGTTAAGACTACCAATTTTAGTACCATTTGAATTATATAAGTCCAGACTTATACAAGGCGTTACGTAATACTGGCAGGTTCTGCCGTTGCAGTCACGCTTCCAACCGATTACAGACGATGGGAAATACAAATCAACATAAAGGTTGTTCGGATCATTCCAAATCTGGTACTTGTAGTAACAGCTGTTGCTGTAAATCAGCGGAGAACCGCAAATGCCCGGAATGGGAGCAAAACAAGCAGATGCTGCATCCTGAGCGCTTTTTTTGTTGGGTTTCAACAATAAGTTAGCAAGAGCGGTTGAGTCTTGTTCATCAGATGCTGCTTCCATCACTTCTTTTAAAAGCTTGGCTGACGATTGGTTAGTAATAAGATTTTTTTTAGGGCTTAAATCTTGGTTGGTTTCTAGCAGAGTCTCTTTCTTGCATGCTGTAAATGCTAACATTAAGCAACATGCAAAAGTAATTAAAGAGAACTTTTGCATAAAATTGGTTTTAAATTAAAAAAATAATAATTCTACGTAGTTTAGTGGAACAAAGGTATGACTTATTTTACAGCTTATCAAATTTTACAGCACCTATTTTTGACATATGTCAAGTATTTGATATATGATTTATGTCATTAAACTTAGTAAAATCAATATAACTAAAGCTATCTGTACTTACTAATATTTTTTCAAATTTTGCATTCCAGATGATTTCTTCTTTTCGGTATGAAGTATTTGTAAACGTATCCTGACTGTAAGAACTATCATATACTTTTAACTGCATAACAAATTCCGGTTCACTGTTTTCAAAATCAGTCTGTGACATTTGAAAAAACGGACTTTTATCATCAATTGCATGAACGATAGTCCAGGAAGAGGCAAAATATATGATTTCTTTTCGTTCTAAATCCAGCTCATAAAACTGGCGAACCGGCTGACCGTCCATATCTGCAATTAAAGAAACTATAAGTCTTACCTGAGCATTTTGCAATTGTTGATTTAATTTATTTCCAATTCTGAACATTACGGCAGATCCGTCTTTGTAAGGAGCAATTACACCCTTTTCTGAAAAAATTATTTTAGGAACCGGCTTTGAAAATCTCCCATATAACAAACCAGTTACGATAGCAAAATACAATACCCCTGAAAGGGCATCCAACACGGCAATAAAACTGGCAATATTGGTGGCCGGGTTTATACGGCCATAACCAACGGTTGTGCTTGTTTGTGCACTAAAAAAGAAAAGTTCCCAGTAATTCCCTGCAGATGTAGTGGATTCGATGCCATGAAAATGTTCCGCTCCTAAACATATATCGTATACAAATGCAAACAAAGCACTCGACAGAAAAAACCCTGCTATAACCAGTAAAAAAAATGTAGACCATTTAGTATTAATCATCCAGTGGAAAAAACTGAAGCGGTCAAAAACAGATAATCCTACTCTGTTTAGATTGTAAGACCCATCTTTGTTTAAAATACGCTGACTTTTACCAACGGTATCATTTCCAAATCCAAATTCTTTGCTGTTTTGTTTTATTCGTTTGAACATAGCTTGATTTGAGTACAAAGATGCTACTTTACAGAGAAATGTTAGCTATTTTTGATTGAAATCGTTAATTTCAATTTGTCAATTCCTCAGAATGGTTAAAAATTTTTACATCAAACTAATTATAATATTTTTTATTTGCGCTTGCTTTTCATCGGCAAAAGCTACACATATTGTTGGCGGTGTGATGAATTACAAATACCTGGGAAACGACAAGTATGAAATAGAATTGTATGTATACAGGGATTGTATAAATGGAGTTCCACCATTGGATGATCCTGCCATCATCAGAATCTGGGATGGTGTTTCCGAAACATATAGTTTCCCAAATAAACCTTTTGACAGTATTTTAGATCCGGGACTTCCTGATGCCTGCGCAAGAATTGAGACTCCTGTTTGTGTGAACTGGACGAGATACAGGGATACGCTTATTTTGCCACCGAATGATTTGGGGTACACCATCTATTATCAGCGATGCTGCAGAAACAATACCATCCTTAACTTAACCTATGATTCCAGAGGATTTGGGGTTATGGACTGGGGAGCAACTTATACTATAAATATTCCTCCATCCAATTTTAACGGTCAAAATACTATCAACACAACTCCTTATTTTGTAAATTATCCGCCTGTATATATTTGCGTAAACAAGCCAATAATCTATGATAATAGTGCGATTGATGCGGATGGCGACTCACTGGTATATAGCTTATGTACGCCCTATTCCGGTGCATTCCCAGACGACCCCTTGAATTATTACATTGAGGAAACTCCTCCTTTTGAGAATGTCGTTTGGGATTCGGCATACAGTGAAAATGATATGCTGGGAGGAGTTCCTTTAAGAATTAATCCGGTAACAGGATTGCTCACCGGGACACCAAACACTACGGGACAGTTTGTGGTGGGCGTTTGTGTGGATGAATACAGAAATGGCGAATTACTGACACATACTACACGTGATTTTCAATTTAATATTATAGATTGTAATTTACAGGTGGTCAGCAGTTTCTTTGCACCCAGTATTCAATGTAATGACTTTACGGTGAGTTTTCAAAATCAGAGCAGTGGTGCCACTGATTATAAATGGTATTTCGGCGATGGAGATTCTTCTGTAGCAGCAAATCCAACTCATACCTATGCAGATACCGGGAAATATACCGTCACGCTCATCAGTTTAAACAGTATTACCAATACCTGCCTGGCGCAGTACACACAGCTTATCTCAATTCAATACAAAAAAATACAGGCTGATTTTATTACGGATGTTGCAAGCTGCTTATCCAGAAATGACCAGATAAGATTTACAGACAGAAGCACCGATTCTTTAAATGTAATTGCTTGGAAATGGAATTTCTCTAATGGTGACTCTTCCATACTGCAGAATCCTGTAGTTTTATACAACGGGACAGATACTGCATTTACAACAACACTTACCGTCACCTCTTCCAACGGGTGTACTTCCACACTGAGCAAAACAATAAAATTATTTCCAAAAGCACCGTATACTTTAAACCGTATTCTAACAAAATGCACGAACACCGGAGCTGCGCAACTATCTTTAGAAATTAGTGGAAATAATATTTTTTCATGGTCTCCTTCAACCGGATTAAATAATCCTAATATTCAAAACCCTACAACCAGCACCAATACAAATATTACTTATTATGTTACCATAAAAACGCTCTTATCTAACGGGGACACCTGTGTTCAAAAGGATAGCGTGCAGGTAAAAACCATCAATACGGTTCAGATAAATGCAACAGATACCTTAAGAGTATGCAATGATTCTATACGCTTAAGCGTGCCTTTGTCGCCAGGGCAAACCGTTATCTGGTCAACCTCCAACATTTTCTCTCCTGTTATCGGAACTACTGCAAATATCAGCATTCGTCAAACTGTTGCGACACAAAAATATTATGTCAAAATTACGGCACAGGGCTGTGAAGCTATTGACAGTATTGTTGCTGTTTACAATGATACAGTTCCACAAATTACTTTAGCTGATAATCTGTTACAATGCTCCAACCAGGTGGCTTTAAATGTTTCAGTTAATTACAGTGATAATATTGTATGGTCAACGTCTCCATCCTTTGTTCCTGTTTTATCTAACACTTATACTTACAATACAATACAGGTACCAAAGACTGTAAAATATTACATCAAGGCCAACTACAAAACTTGTTACAATACGGATAGTATAAGAGTAACTGTTCAAGACACTTTGCCTCTAATTTCATTAAATGACTCTATAGTTATTTGCGGCGGAAGCACTATACAGATATCTGCAACGGTAAGAAAATTCACTTCATTAATCTGGTCTGCTTCTCCTGATTTTACAGGAATTATCGGAACATCACAAACTATTTTTGTATCACAGGAACAACCAAGACAAACCTACTATATTAAAGCATTTTACAGAGATTGTTTTGTTACGGATAGTATTGTTGTCAATTTCAACAACACAGCACCAGCTATTTCATTAGCGGACAGTTTGTTTTTTTGCAGTAATAATATTCTTATAAATGCAACCATCAGCAATGCAGATTATATTATATGGTCTGCAAATCCTAATTTTATACCGATACTTTCTAATTTGTCAACATTAAACACCACTCAAATAAATGCTGTTCAAAAGTATTACGTAAAAGCATCTTATGGTTTTTGTTCTGTAACAGATAGTATTCTTGTCAGAACACAGACAAACATTCCTCAAATCTCATTAAATGATTCTTTCTTTGTATGTGCCGATTCGGTAAGAATTAATGCAACTGTTACAAATTATGATTCCGTAAAATGGTCTTACAATGCTGCATTTACTGATATTTTCGCTATCTCTCAAAATGTTGAAATACCTCAGACTTCAGCTGAAAAAACATACTATTTGAAAGCTTTTTCAGGAAATTGTGAAATCACGGACAGTATTACTGTTTTCTATAACGATAGTTTGCCATCTGTTAGTTTATCATCCCCTAATAATTTTTGTTCGGATACAGTCTTTGCATATGCTTTTGTTGATTTTTCTACTGAAACAGAATGGTTTGACAGCAGGGATTTATCTCATCTGATTGGAACTAATCTAACTTTGCAAATTACACAACCTCAGGGTGAAAAATGGTATTACTTCAGAGCGAAATATAAATTCTGTTCGGTTATGGATAGTATACAATTAGGAAACCGGTCAATAAAATATATCCGTCAAAATGCAGCTGTTTGTGAAGGTGAAAAAGCAACATTAAATTTAAATGTACAAACGGCTTCTCAGTATGGCATTATCTGGTATCTAAATAATGATACTATTGAAACGAACAATATTTCATCCGTTGAAATTACACCATCTTCATCACAAACAGTATATTTTCATATTGATAATTTATATGGCTGCGATGTAAACGACAGCCTTCAAATTACACTTAACATTCCGCCGAGTATTGATGCCTCTGTAGACAAACCAATCATCTATCGCGGAGAGCAGGTACAACTTTCTGCTACGCAAGGGCAAGGCTATTCCTACAACTGGACACCAGCAGATTTAGTATCCAATATAAGCATTTACAATCCTGTCTCCTCGCCTGCACAAACCTCATTGTATACAGTTGTTGTTACTAACAATAATCAATGCCGTACACAGGATACTGTAACGGTTCAGGTAATTCAATATGAGTGTATACCTTCTTCCATTTATATTCCTAACGCATTTTCTCCAAACGGAGATGGGGTGAACGATACATTTAAAGTGAGAACTGCCACTCTTAAATCAATGCACCTGGAAGTATACGATCGATGGGGACATAAAGTATTTGAAACTGATAATATTACAGATGGATGGAATGGTTCATATAAAGGACAGCCTGCACCATTTGATGCATATGGATATTACTTTAGCGGCGAATGCCTTCAGGGTGAAAAGATTTCACTGAAAGGAAATGTAACTTTACTCAGGTAAAAAAACTGCTACTTTCTTAATTTTTAGTCTAAGAACTCTTTTTTTAAACTGTTAATTCTATTATCTTCGTACATGAAGTCGGTGTAAGGACTATTTTCTGATTCATAAGCCCTGAAATTTATTATTCTAAAATTGCAAACAATTACCATTGTAAAATATAGCTGTGTATGAAAAAGTTGCTTTTAATTTTATTGACCATTTTAAATATATTCTGTTTTGCTAAAACAAATATTGACAGCAGAATTGACTATGTAAAAAATAACGGACAATGGGAAACGCCTGTATTATTCAAAGCTGACTTACATGGCGGCTGGGTATTTCTGGAAAAAAACGCATTAACCTATAAATTTATTGAAAACACGCATCTTCATGCAGCAAAAGAAAAAAAAACCGGAGAAATTAGCTCTGTAGTAAAAGGTCATGCATATAAAATAAAATGGCTGAATGCAAATATTGATTCGAAAGTGTCGGAAAGCGACCAGCAACCATATTACAATAATTATTTTATCGGAAATAACGAGCGTAAATGGCAATCTAAAGTTGGCATTTACAAAACCATTAATTACAATAATATCTATCAAAATATTGATTTCAAAATATACAGTGAAGCCTCTACGATGAAATCAGATTACATCATTCACAAAAACGGAAATGTACAGGATTTAAAATTTCGATATGATGGTGTGGATGCAATTGCAGTAGAAGAAAACGGACAGTTAAAAATTACCACTTCCATAAATACCGTTTATGAATTAAAGCCTTATGCTTACCAAATTATTAATGGCGAACAAAAAGAAGTGGCTTGTAATTACAAACTCAATAATTCTGATTTATCTTTTGAATTACCCAACGGATATAATAAAGATGCCGATTTAATAATTGACCCAACCTTAGTGTTTTCAACTTATTCCGGAAGTTTCTCAGACAACTGGGGTTCTTCTGCTACACATGATAATGCAGGCAATATGTTTTTGGGCGGTATTGCCTTAGGCTCTTCCTATCCAGCTACAACCGGTGCTTTTCAAACAAGTTTTGCCGGTGGTTCAGGTAACGAACCTTCAGATATTGCCATTACAAAATTCAGCAGCAATGGAACAACAAAATTATATTCTACTTATTTAGGTGGTAGTTCCAATGAATTATTAGCCAGTTTAATCTGTACTCCTGCCAATGAACTGGTGGCTGTTATGACAACCAGCTCTACGGATTTTCCTACAACAGCAAATGCCTATGACAGAACGTTTAACGGAGGGTCGCCTCTCATTGCCTATGATATTAATTTACCCAATGGCTCCGATTTGGCAGTTACAAAACTAAATGCTGCCGGTTCTGCTTTAATTGGTTCTACTTTTTTAGGTGGTTCCGGAAATGACGGTACGAATTTAGATGATGCAACTGCATTCAATTATGGGGATGAATCCAGAAGTGATGTTGCACTGGATAATGCAGGAAACATATATGTTACTTCCACCACAACTTCTACAAATATTCCAAACACAACAGGAAAAGCACAAGCCAGCTTTGGGGGCGGTTCCTCTGATGGGTTACTGGCAAAATTCAACTCTAATCTTTCTTCATTATCATGGGCAACTTATTTTGGAGGCTCTCTGGCTGATGCATCATATAGTATGGCGCTTGATAAGAATAATAATATTTTCATATGCGGTGGAACAGGCAGTACTAATTTACCTGGCCGAGCAAATGGTTTAAATACTACATACAAAGGTGGGACCACTGACGGATTTATTGCAAAATTTGACAACAACGGAAACAGTATTCTGGCTTCCACCTATCTTGGAACTGGTGATTACGATCAGGCGTACATTATTGACTTAGACAACAGCGATAATATTTATGTATTCGGTCAAACTTTAGGTATTTATCCGGTTACATCAGGTGTGTATTCAAATTCTAATGCTCCACAGTTTATTCACAAATTAAACAATGCCTTAAACACTACTTCTTTTTCTACAGTTTTTGGAAGTGTAAACGCAAGTACCATAAATATCACTCCAACTGCTTTATTGGTAGATGTATGCAGTAATATTTATGCAGTTGGATGGGGTGGTAATAATGTTAATTACAGTGGAAATACTTTTGATATGCCTGTAACTAATGACGCACTAAAAAGCATTACGGATGGAAATGATTTTTATTTAATTAATTTAAGTGCTAATGCCACTACACTTAAATACGCTACTTACTTTGGTGAAAGTGGCGGCGTAGGTGACCACGTAGACGGCGGTACCAGCAGATTTGATAAAAATGGAATTGTATACGAAGCGGTTTGTGCAAGCTGTGGCGGATCGAACTCTTTTCCTGTTACCTCTGGTGTTGCAGGTCCCAACAACAATGCCTCCAATTGCAATATGGCTGGTTTCAAATTCAGATTCGACTTAAACGGATTGCAGATAATTACGGCAACGGCAAATCCACCCAGCGGATGCGCACCATTAGCTGTTAATTTCACCTACACTGCTACGCAGCCGGGTACACAATACTTTTGGGATTTTGGAGATGGTATAACATCAACAACTCAATTTCCATCACATACATATACTGTTGGCGGCAATTACACTGTTCGATTTATTTTAAGAGACCCACAGAACTGTAACCCTGTGGATTCTACCACATTAACGGTAACTGTTGGATTAAGAAAAACATCTACAGTTAACAGAACGATTTGCCAGGGGCAGTCTGTTACCATTGGAAATCAAACTTTCTCCACCAGCGGCACCTTTAATATAACCTTTCAAACACCCGGTAATTGCGATTCAATTGTAACATTAAACCTTACTGTTACTAACAGAATTATAAATAATATTTCAAGAGAAATTTGTCAGGGACAAAGTATAATCGTAGGAAATCACACGTATATTCAAACAGGAAATTATTCTGATACACTGCGCTCCAATGCAGGTTGTGATTCTGTTATCAATTTAAACCTGATTGTCAATCCGAATAAAACAGCTGATATTTCAAGAACAATTTGTGAGGGGCAATCAGTTACTGTTGGTAATCAAACATTTTCAACTTCGGGAAATTTTACAATCAAAATTCAAAGCACAAAAGGTTGTGATTCCACCATTAATCTAACACTAAAAGTAAATCCGAAAAAATCGACCACTATTACCAGAACCATATGTCAGGGACAATCGGTTTCCATCGGAAATCAAACTTTTTCAGTTGCCGGAAATTATGCTGTAACCCTGCAAAGCGCACAAAGCTGTGATAGTATTGTAAATCTCACGCTAATCGTAAATCCAATTAAAACTAACAACTTACCTAGAACAATTTGCCAGGGTGATTCTGTGACAGTTGGCAGTCAAACTTTTTACACTTCAGGAAATTATTCCGTTACTTTACAAAGTGCGCAAAGATGCGACAGTATAGTAAATCTTGCACTTACTGTTAACCCTACCAAAAACACTACATTGACTTATACTGTATGTACAGGCACAGTTATTACCATCGGAAATCAGAGTTTTTCAACTTCCGGAAATTATTCCGTAACGCTTCAGGCTTCTAGTGGATGTGATAGTATTGTAAATCTGAATCTGAATGAACGGGATACTTTAATAGAGAATATCAGCAGAACCATATGCTTAGGACAAAATTATGTTGTGGGGAATCAGTCTTTCAATGAGGCCGGTGATTATCTTATTCGATTAAAAGCAACAGCGGGCTGCGACAGTACCGTAAATTTATCCTTAACGGTTTTAGATACTGCCAGACAAAATGTGAGCAGCATTATTTGTGAAGGTGATAGCGTTACCATTAACACAGAGGTATTTAAGGCTTCAGGAAACTATACCATTTTATTGGCGTCTTCAGCTGGTTGCGACAGTTTGGTTAGTTTATCATTAACTGTTTTACCAAAAAAATCTTCTGCAATCAGAACAGAAATTTGTCAGGGGAAATCTGTGACTATAGGTAATCAGACATTTAACGAGGCAGGGAATTATGCTATCAGATTAACTTCATCTGAAGGGTGCGACAGTACTGTAAATCTGACTTTAACAGTAAATCCGTTGCCGGTAATCGATGCTGTTTCTGACAGAACATCCGCGCTACCAGACCAACAAATACAATTAGATGTTATAACAACAGAATCCTTATCATACAACTGGACACCAGCTGATTTAGTCAGCAATGTAAGTATTCAAAATCCAACAGCTTTTATCTCATCACCTACCTGGTTTGTGGTAACGGCCACCAATCCGAATACACAATGTATTTCAATTGATTCTGTTTTTATCGAGCGTGATTTCCTGCCTTGTACTAAGGAGAATATTTTTATTCCAAACGCTTTTACACCAAATGGTGACGGCGTGAATGATAAATTATACATACGTACCACAATTCTGAAAACAATGCATCTGGAAATATATGACCGCTGGGGGCATAAAGTATTTGAAACTGATACAGTTACTGATGGCTGGGATGGCAATTACAAAGGACAACCTGCTCAATTTGAAGCGTATGGTTACTATTTAAAGGGTGAATGTATACAAGGTGGACAAATATATATCAAGGGAAATGTGACCTTATTAAGATAAATTTAGATTTTTTTCTGTAAAATTTTAACATACTGTTCAAAACTGCTATATTTGCATTTAAATACCATAAAACTTTTAAAATCTAGTTTCCATAATCTCCCTACAAGTTATTAGTATTTTTTTAAAATTATTGAATGTTAACGACAATCGTCTTTAGCGTTTACAACTATTAAAAAACAATAAACAATGAATAAATTTACATTTTTTGCAATTTTGTTATTCTTAAGCAATAGTTTTCTTTCCTATTCAAGATCAAATGAAAATAATAATCTTGAATTTGTACAGAATGCAGGACAGTGGGAATCACCGGTAAAATACAAAGCTGACTTACACGGCGGATGGTTATTTCTGGAAAACAATACACTTACTTATTTATTTCAGGAAAGTTTACACGATAAAGCGCACGGCGAAAAGCAGCCTAAATATCTGGATGTAAACAATACTAAAGTAACGAATCCTGATTACTTAGAAAACAATGAAAAAATTATTAAAGGACATGCTTATAAAGTAAAATGGTTAAACGCCAATATAAATCCTGTAATCGAACAGGAAAAAATACAGAGTTACTACAATAATTACTTTATCGGAAGTGATGTATCTAAATGGAAATCGAACGTGCCGGTATGCAAAGTATTAAAATACAAGAACGTTTACGATAATATCGATTTTAAAATTTACAGTGAAGACCAAAATTTTAAAAGTGATTATATTGTTCATAAAAACGGAAAAGTAACGGATATACAATTTAAATATGACGGTGTTGACGATATAGCAGTACTAAGCGATGGAAGGTTAAAAATAACAACATCTATAAACACTGTTTATGAATTAAAACCATATTCATATCAAATAATTAATAATCAAGAAAAAGAAGTTGCCTGTAGCTATTCACTTAAGAACAATGTATTAACATTTAATATTACAAAGTATAATAAAGAATATGATTTGATAATTGACCCATCTCTTATATTCTCCACATATTCAGGAAGTAATGCAGACAACTGGGGTTCCTCTTCAACGAATGATGCACAAGGCAATATGTTCTTAGGTGGTATTGCATTAGCATCTGGATATCCAAGTACAGTAGGTGCATTTCAAACTGCTTTTGGTGGAGGTTCCGGATCCAACTTAACAGATGTTGTCATAACAAAATTCAACAGCACCGGAAGTACCAGAATTTATTCCACCTATCTGGGTGGTAGTTCAAATGAGTTATTGCAGAGTTTGTATTGTACCCAACAAAATGAATTAATTATACTTTCAACAACCAGCTCTACCAATTTCCCAACATCTGCCAGCGGATATGACAAAACACATAATGGCGGCACCAGTACATCTGCACTATTGGCAAGTATATCATTTCCAAATGGTTCGGATATTGCAGTTACAAAACTAAACGCTGCTGGCTCTGCATTAATCGGCTCTACATTTTTTGGTGGATCGGGAACAGATGGATTAAGCTTAAACGCTACTTTGGTAAATAATTATGGTGACGATTCCCGTGGTGATATTGCCGTTGATAATTCTGGAAACATTTATATTGTTTCAACCACAACATCCACCAATATTCCGGGAACCACAGGAAAAGCACAACCAACAAATTCCGGTTCATCTGATGGTGTTGTCGCACAATTTAATTCAAATTTATCTGCATTAAACTGGTCTACTTATTACGGTGGTTCTGGTGCTGACGCAGCTTACAGTTTGTCTTTAGATGCCGCTAATAACATATTTGTGTGTGGTGGTACGCTGAGTAACAATTTACCAGGCCGTACAGCCGGCTTAAACACAGCATTCATCGGTGGTTCTGCGGATGGATATGTTGCGAAATTAAATCCAACTGCAACAACAGTAACTGCTGCCACCTACTTAGGAACATCATCATTTGATGAGTCATATATAATGGATTTGGACAAAAACGATAACGTGTATATTTTTGGTCAAACACTTGGTACATATCCGGTAACGGCTGGAACTTACAGCAATACCGGAGGAAAGCAGTTTATACATAGATTGAATAATAATCTGAATGCAACAGGATATTCTACAGTATTCGGTACGACCAATTACCAGTATGTAAACATATCACCTACTGCATTATTAGTTGATATTTGCAGTAATGTGTATGCCGTAGGCTGGGGTGGCGGTATAAATTTTGATGACTTCGCAAATGGTGGAAATACCAATAACATGCCAACCACCACAGACGCATATAAGTCTAACACTGATGGAAAAGATTTTTATCTGATCAACTTAGGTACTAATGCAACGAGCTTAAAATATGCAACTTACTTTGGAGAGCAAGGTGCCGGTACAGAAGGTGACCACGTAGATGGAGGTACCAGTAGATTTGATAAAAATGGCGTTGTATATGAAGCGGTTTGTGCGAGTTGTGGCGGAACGGATGGCTTTCCAACAACTACAGGTGCATACAGTAACACTAATAATTCCTCCAATTGCAATATGGCCGGATTTAAATTCAAATTCGATTTGCCCTCTTTGCAAATAACCGGGTTAATTGGTGTTCCTTCACTTATATGCGCGCCACAAACATTAAATTTCTCTTATACCACTACGACTACACCTGTTACCGTAAAATGGTATTTTGGGGATGGTGATTCCTCTATCTTAAATTCCCCTGCTCATACTTATCTTACAGCAGGCACTTATACCATCACGTTAAAAGTATTTGACCCAACAAATTGCAATCCTGTAGATTCGTTTAAAACCACTATAAATGTACTGCCTAAAAAAACAACAAATTTAGTGCGTGTAATTTGTCAGGGTGAATCTGTGACGGTAGGAAATCAAACATTCTCAAATACTGGAAATTTCGTGGTTGTATTACAGTCTTCTCAGGGTTGCGACTCTACGGTAAATTTAAACCTCACGGTTAATCCAAAAAAGACAACCACTTTAAACAGAGAAATTTGTCAAGGTCAAAGTGTTACGGTGGGTTCTCAAACTTTTAATACACCAGGAACATTTACAGTAACTTTACAAACATCGAATTTTTGTGATTCAGTGGTTACTTTAAATCTGGTGGTTAATCCAACAAAAACCAATACGGTTAACCGAACCATTTGTCAGGGACAATCGGTTACTGTTGGGACGCAAACGTTTAATACAAACGGAACCTTTGTTGTTAACTTATTAACCTCTAAGTTGTGTGACTCTATAGTAACCTTAAATTTAACAGTTAACCCGACAAAAACAACGCAAATAACCAGAAGCATATGCCAGGGACAATCGGTTACTGTTGGAACACAAACGTTTAATACAAACGGAACTTTTGTTGTGACTTTACAAACCAGCGAACGATGCGATTCCGTAGTTACTTTAAACTTAACCGTTAATCCTGTCAAAACAACTAACCTTGTTAGAAGTATTTGCCAGGGTCAATCATTTACAATCGGAAATCAGACTTTCTCTACATCAGGTAATTTTTCTGTCACATTACAATCTTCACAATTATGTGATTCTGTTGTAAATTTAAATTTAACTGTAACAGCAAGAATAATAAATAATATATCCAGAAGTATTTGTGAGGGTCAATCTTTTACGGTTGGAACTAAAAATTACACACAAACAGGAAATTATTCAGATACGCTGAGATCCGGAGCAGGTTGCGACTCAGTGGTAAATCTTAATTTAACCGTAAATCCAACAAAAACTACAAATCTATTCAGAACAATCTGCCAGGGTGAATCTGTAACGGTTGGTACTCAAACTTTCAATACGAATGGTGTATTTACAATTCGGTTGACCACTACTCAAACATGTGACTCCATTGTAACGTTAAATCTTACAGTAAACCCGACTAAGACAACTACGTTAACCAGAGTCGTCTGTCAGGGTGAATCTGTAACAGTGGGTAATCAAACATTCAATACCTCAGGCTCATACACGGTCACTTTAAAAACCTCTAAACTTTGTGACTCTACAGTTACATTAAACTTAACCGTAAATCCTGTTAAAACAACAAACATAACAAGAAATATTTGTCAGGGACAGTCCGTTACTGTGGGAAATCAAGTATTCTCTTCCAGCGGAAACTACACGGTTGTATTAAAAACATCTGCTAATTGCGATTCTACAGTCAATCTCAACCTGACAGTTACATCAAGAATAATAAATAATATAACCCGTGTAATTTGTCAGGGCGAATCTGTTACAGTAGGAAACAGCACCTACAATCAAACAGGAAATTTCACTGATACATTACGCTCCTTAGCTGGTTGTGATTCCATAGTAAATTTACAGCTTACCGTTAATCCAAAAAAACAAACCACACTAAACAGAACAATCTGCCAGGGTGAATCTGTAACTGTAGGAAATCAAACATTTAACACTACAGGCAGCTTTACCATTCCATTACAAACATCTCAATTTTGTGATTCTACCGTTACGTTAAACTTATTGGTTAATCCTAAAAAACAAACTACCGTTAACAGAACAATTTGTCAGGGTGAATCCGTAACTGTAGGGAATCAAACATTTAATGCCACAGGCAGCTTTACAGTAACACTTCAAACTTCTCAATTGTGTGATTCGGTTGTAACTCTAAATTTAACCGTAAATCCAGTTAAAACTACCAACCTTACAAGAGCCATCTGCGAAGGTGAGAGTGTAACTATAGGCAATCAGGTATTTACTGCTACAGGTAACTATTCCGTTGTTTTAAAAACATCTTTATTTTGCGATTCTACCGTTAACCTGAACCTAACCGTAAATCCGAAGAAAGCAACTATTATAACAGATACCATTTGTCAGGGTGACAGCATTATTGTTGGCACTCAGGTATTCTCGACTACCGGTACATTTGTAGTATCATTATTGAGTTCTAAAAACTGCGATTCAACAGTAACTTTAAACTTGTTTATCAATCCTACAAAAACTATAAATTTTCCTCAGGTAATTTGCTTAGGCGATTCTGTAAAAATTGGAAATGAAGTTTTCAAATCCGGTGGTAATTACTCAGTTGTTCTGCAAACTTCTAAAGGTTGTGACTCAATAATCAATCTAAATTTAACTGTTTTAGATACAACTGTAAATACATTTGTAACAACTATATGCGATGGTGATTCGATTAAAATAGGCAACGAAGTATTCAGATTTGAAGGCTTATACACGGTTAAATTGAAATCTACATTTGGTTGTGACAGTACTATAATTCTAGATTTAAGAATTAAACCTACACAAACGGTTAATATAAACCAGACTATATGTGAAGGTGAAAGTTATACGGTAGGAAACCAGTCATTCTCTACACCTGGCTTATTTTCGGTTGTATTACAAACATCACGTGGCTGTGATTCGATAGTCAACTTAGATTTAAAAGTTAACCCGAGTACCAGAACAAATATATTCAGAATTATTTGTCAAGGGGAAAGCTTTACAGTAGGTAACGAAGAATTCACGGAATCCGGAAATTATGCAGTAACCTTGCAAACTCAATTTGGCTGCGATTCTGTTGTAAATTTAGATTTACAAGTAAATCCGATTAAACTAACAGAATTAAAAGAATCAATTTGCAGAGGTCAGTCTATTTCAGTAGGAAGTCAGGTATTTAGTGAAAGCGGACAATACACTGTTAATCTTCAAACATCAGAAAGTTGCGACTCTATCGTAAATTTAGATTTAACAGTCAGTGAACCTGTAACCAACAATATCAGCTTTAAGTTATGCCAGGGTGATGCCTATTCCGTTGGTGATAGTGTTTATACAAAAACTGGAAATTATACTAATATATTAGAAGCGTCATCCGGCTGCGATTCCATTGTAAATCTAAGCTTAGTTGTCGATGAGAATACGGCTACAAATCTAAATAAAATCCTATGTGAAGGTGATTCTGTAACCATAGGTAATCAAACTTTTAAAATAAGTGGTATTTATCAGGTTGTTTTGGAAAACAGTAATGGATGCGATTCTACCGTAAATTTAAACCTGACTGTAAACAGTATTTCTACAACTAGTGTAACAAAAAATATTTGCAGTGGTGAAAACTTCATTGTAGGAAATGAAACATTTACAGAAACAGGGGAATACACCATAGTATTGCAAAACACTACAGGATGTGATTCTACTGTTCTTCTCAATTTAATTGTCAACGACTTACCTTCCATTGACGCAACGGCTGATCAGCCTATTGTTAATATCGGACAACAAGTACAATTAGGTGTATTAACAAGCGAAGCTTTAAATTACAACTGGACACCTGCTGATATAGTAAGCAATCCTGCTTTACAAAACCCAACAGCTGTTTTATCGCAGTCTACATGGTTTTATGTTACAGCAACAAACAGACAAACCAGCTGCAGCTTTACAGACTCGGTATTCGTAGAATTAAACGAAGTAACATGTAGCAAAGAAAATATTTTTATCCCAAATGCATTTACACCAAATGGAGATGGAGTTAATGATTTATTTATTCCTCGCACATCTATTATCTTAAAATCAATGAAATTAATTATAATTGACAGATGGGGAAATCAGGTATTTGAAAGCACAGACATTTCTGTAGGCTGGGACGGAAGTTACAAAGGCCAACCAGCTACGGTGGATTCTTACGGTTACTATTTTGTTGGCGAATGCTCACAGGGAGAAAAAATCACTATAAAAGGAAATGTATCCTTGTTGAGATAAAAATTATTTAAAAAAATAAACTATATTAGCGCATATGAAAAGGTATTTAATTTTAGGCTTATTAGTAGTATCAGCAGCTAAATTTGCGTTAGCTCAGGATCCGCATTTTAGTCAAATACAATACAACCCTCTTTATTTGAACCCTGCACTGGCGGGCGTTACAGAATACGGAAAAGCCAATCGTTTGGCGGGGCTATACAGAGACCAATGGCGTACCTTGCCGGTTCCCTACTCTACCACCACGGCATCTTATGACCGGGTACTTAAAAAATTCCCGAAAGGATGGTTATTGGGCGGTGGCGTAAGCTTTCTGTACGACAAAGCAGGTGACGGAAACTTAAGTATTTTCAATCCGAATCTAACCATGAACTTTGGTAAATACTTTAACAGTGACAAACAGTTACTAACCTTAGGTATTACAGCAGGTATCACGGTAAAATCATTAGATGCGTTAGGCTTGCAGTTTGACAATCAATACAATGGTTCTTCATTTGACCCGAATTTACCAAACGGTGAGACATTCTCCAACAACAATGTTTCTTATCCTAATTTTACGCTGGGATTAAACTTCAGAACCAAGATTAAGGAAAAAAGCACACTGGATATTGGTGGTTCTACCTCTAATCTTCATCAGCCAAATCAGAACTTTCTGTTCTTTACTTCTTCTAAATTACCAGCAAGACACTCAGCATATGCAAAAGCAAAAGTTGCAATAAAAGACAACTGGAATGTTCAGCCGGGGGTTTTCTTCCAAAATCAGAAAAAAGCTAATCAAGTATTGGTAAATGCAATAGCTGAAGTTCGATTCAGTGAGAAAAAAGATTTCGGAGTAGGATTCGGAGCAGGTTACAGAGCTATTGGTAACGATGCGGCAATTGCATACTTGTCATTTTTATACAAAACATTACGTATAGGTGCTGCGTATGATTTCAATGTGTCCGGTATCAGAAAAGCAACAAAATCTCAGGGTGCATTTGAATTGGCATTAAACTACGAGTTTGGCGAAGTAAAAACCAAGAAATGTCCTAAGTGTCCTGTTTATGTTCCTGCTAATGTAGAAACCAAAGTTCGTATCAGATACGAAGATTCAACAAACAACTTAGTGGACACAGTACTTAATCAGATTATTCCGGCAGATACGGTACCTCATCAATATATTGATTCTATTGAATTAGTATTGAAACCGGTAGTATTAAAAACAGATAATCCGACTATTGTAATTAAAAACACTACGGAGAAAATCATGTCAATGTTACCTATCGAATTATACTTCGATAATGATATGCCGAAAGAAAGCAGTGATGCTAATTACGCTGACTTATATACCTCATACAAAACAAGACAACCTGTATTTACTTCAAAATCTGTAGATGGAAATACTGAAGTAGGTTCATTCTTCTCTCAAATAGATAAAAACTATTCCCGAGTAGATGATGTTGCCAGAGAATTATCAAGTCTGGTAGACAGTGGCTATGTAATTACGCTGGAATTCAGAGGATATACTTCTCCTTTAGCTACAGAAGCATACAATAAAAAATTATCTGAACGTCGTATCAGCAGTATTATCAAATTCTTTGATGCCCGTTTAGGTGATAACTTCAAGATACTAGCTAAATCTGCATTAGCAATTCCGTTTGGTGAAACAATGTCACCAAAAGAAATAAGCGACAGCGGTAAAGACAGATCTAAATCTGAATTTGGTATTGCGGCTTCTAAGCAGCGTAAAGTAGAAATCGTTGGAATCAGAATTGAGAAACCTTAATTCTTCCAACCGACATAAAAAAAGCCCCGCAATAAAACAGCGGGGCTTTTTTATTTTCTTAAAAAGATTGGAGAAATTACAGCTATGTAGTATATTACAAAATTATTTTTTCTCAAACTATGGAAGCAACGGAAACAGAAGAAAATGCAGACTTACATCCCCAGGATCAGGATGCCAGCAGAGTATTTGAACAATATATTGAACGCAAACCAAGTTCTTTATTTGTTCGTTTTTTAATCACGAACAGACATCTTACCGGGTTGCTTTTAGGCGGGGGTTATGCATATCTTCGACACCGACGGGCTACCAAAGCAAAATTCAGCATTTCAAAAGACATCTTTCTTCGTCTGTTTTTATGGCTGCACTGGCCCTTGTTGAAAAAGAAATTGATTAAACAGCCTTTTGCCGTTCAGCTTAGACGACGTTTGGAGATGCTGGGTGCGACCTATATCAAATTAGGGCAGATTATGAGTTTACGGGAAGATATGTTGCCAAAAGACATTACGGATGAACTTAAAAAATTATTAGATACTTTACCGGCCATCAGCTACGACCGTTTTGCCGAATTAGTGGAAGAACAAATTGGTCAGCCCATTCATCGAGTTTTTACCGAAGTCAAACAAAATCCGCTGGGCTCCGCCTCTATTGCGCAAACACATCGTGCCACCTTAAGAACCGGTGAAGAAGTAGTGTTGAAATTAATTAAACCCGGCACACGGGAACTGATACAAACAGACAGCAGAATCATAAAAGTAATGGGTAGTTTTCTGGAATTATTTATTCCTCAATTGCAACCCAAAAATATGTTTACCGAGTTCTGTGATTATACTAACAGAGAAGTTGACTTCCGTTTAGAGGCAGATAATGCAGAGGAATTTGCTATTAACTTTATTAAACACCCGGAAATTCACTTTCCAAAAATATACAGAGAATATTCTACCAGCGATTTGATATGCATGCAGTTTATCCGGGGAATAAAACCCGATGCCAGAGCATACGAACGTTACAACGAAGAAGACCGAGGAAAAATTGTTGACTACGGCGCTTATGCCATTATCCAGATGTTGTATCACGATGGATTTTTCCATGCAGATTTACATCCCGGCAACTTGATGATTATGGATGGCCCCAATGGTCCGCAGGTTGGATTTATTGACCTTGGTATGGTAGGACGTTTTGAAGAAAACACACGTAAAACCATGCTTTATTATTTCAATAGTTTGGTAACCGGTGATCCTGCTGGAGCAGCTCGTTACCTGACACTGCTTGCACGAAAAGGCAAAGGAACAGATGTAGAAGGATTTAGAAGAGAATTCATCTCTGTTGGAAATAAATGGCTCAAAGCACCAAATTTTAAGGACTTTTCATTAGCTAAACTAATTCTGGAATCTGTTGCTTTGGGTTCAAAATATCGCATGTATTATCCATTAGAACTCGTTTTGATGGTTAAAGCAATTATTACCTATGAAGGTGTAGGCAATGTAATTATGCCCGGGTTTGATATTCAAAAAGTGAGTAAGAAACATATCCGAAAAATGCTGCTGGGTGAAGTCAATCCGATAGATTTATTAAAAACACAATTACAAAGTGCACCGGAGTTTATGGACATTATCACCCGATCACCACTGGTTTTATCTGAAGCTTTTAAACGCTTTGAAAATGAACTGGTAGAAAAGAAAAAGCCTATCGGACACGGAATTCAAAATACTATTTTCGGAGGATGCTGTATTATAGGAGGTTCTATTCTTGCAGCGGCAGGATTACAATGGTTTGTGTTTACACCATTATTAGTACTAGGCTTTATTCTGGCATTAAAATCATAATCTAAAATCCATATTAAGATGAAAAAATTTATTTTATTATGCTGCTTTGCTAATGTTTTATATTGTTCTGCTCAGATAAAAGCGGTCACAGAAAGTGGCGATGAAGTTATTTTGTATGATAACAAGACATGGGATTATTCCAATGCAGAAGTTAAAGAAGAAAAAGAAATTAAAACAAACTCAATTACCTTTTCTAAGTCTAAAGACGCTTCATTTTTCCTGAAAAGCAAAACGGTAACGGATTTAGGTATTTATTTAAATCCTAAAAAATGGAGTTTTAAAAAATCAGAAAGTGATGCTGAATCTGAATATACCTTTGAACTCAAAGGTAAAGATGCCTATGGGATGATTATTACCGAAAGAATTGAAGTGCCTCTAAACACCTTAAAAGGATTAGCCATTGACAATGCAAAGAGCATTGCTCCTGATATTAAGGTGGTGATGGAAGAATATCGCATGGTAAATGGTAAAAAAGTATTTTGTATGCAAATGAACGGTACCACACAAGGTGTCAAATTCTCTTACTTAGGATATTATTATGCGTATGAACACGGAACTATTCAATTTATCACATACACTTCTCAGAGTTTATTGAATGAATATAAACCAGACATGGAAGAATTGCTGAATGGCTTTACCATTAACGAGTAAATAATTAGCAACTTCGTTGCTTAGTTTTAAATATCGCTTTCTTATTTCTCTTATATTCTCCAAAAGAAACCATTTTTTGCTGTTGTTCATCCCATAGATTAGAACGCAATGTTTTCAAACTTTGCCAGAAGGTAATGGTATTCGTATGCTTTAAGAAAACAGGATTCTCTTTATGGCATTTCGGTAAATTATAATTCGGAATAGCCGGACTTAAATGATGAATGTGATGATAACCGATATTTCCCGAAAGCCAGTGAAACACACGTGGCAACTTATAATAGGTACTTCCCTTCACAGCAGCTACCACATAATTCCAGTCTTCCTTTTTTGCTTTAAAGATATGTTCGTACTGATGCTGGATGTAAAAAAACCAGAGTGCATAAATTCCAAAGAAGAATAAATTGGTAAACTGCACTACTAAGAATCGCTCTACCCCAAAAATATAAGCAAACGCGGTATACGAAACAACGAACAGCACATTACTCAGATTCACACTTTTCTTTACTTTCTTGAAATAGTCGCTGTCTACAAAAGCAAAGCGATTATAAACCACCACATAGATAAAACCTCCGATAGTAAATAGATACAATGGATTTCTGTAAATGCGGTAATATAATTTTTGTTTCCAGTTGGCATTTGCATACTGTTCTGTGGTAAACACTTCTATATCTCCGATATCACTCACTTCCAGCTGCCCGTTGTGTGCATGGTGAAAACTATGGTTTTTTGCCCAGTAACGATACGGAATCAGCGTGCAAATACTGCAAACAGTACCGATGATTTCGTTCAGTGTTTTATATTTTGTAAACGAGCTGTGGCCGCAATCGTGCTGAATAATAAAAATTCTGGATAAAATAAATCCGTTTAATAACGCGACAATGGCAGAAAAGAAGAATGACTTATCATATAAATAGAATTGCAGCGCGAGTAAAATGATATAAAAAACAAAGCTGTTTGCTAATTGTAATACAGCTTGTTTCGTGCTTGGAACCTGATACTTTCTTATTAGTTGGTTCCAGTTTTTTAAATCGTCAAGAAGTTGTTCTCTGTTAAAGGTGTTCATGTAGGTGGTTGTAACACAATATTAGTGAATATAATTCATAAGAAACAACATACACGAAATAGTAAGATTTACTTAAAATTCTTCCACATCATGCTTTCCATAGGTTTGGGTGAGCGTTGATTATATTTGGCATTTGGCTTCTTATTGTATGCATTTTCAATATCTCCATCCACTACAAAATAAATCAGCTGACCAACCGGCATACCTGCATAAATACGCACCGGCTGTATACAGGAAATCTCCAGCGTCCAGTGATTGCAGAAGCCCACATCCCCTTTTCCTGCGGTAGCATGAATATCGATACCTAATCTACCCATACTGGATTTTCCTTCCAGAAACGGCACATGTGCATGTGTTTCTGTGTATTCTAATGTGGAACCTAGATACAAGGTTCCCGGCTGCAGGACAAAACCGTCCTCCGGTATTTCAAAATGAGTAATAGTATTGTGCTTTTTTGCATCTAATTCGTTGCTGTCATATGTTGCAAAATACTTGCTAAGATGCACATCGTAAGAATTTGTACCCAGACATACTCTGTCATAAGGCTCTATAATGATAGTGCCTTTCTGCATTTCTTCTAAAATTCCTTTATCCGTTAAAATCATAATGCAAATATACAATTGACAATTAACAATTGACAATTAAGGATGAAAAAATCAGGTATACATAAATAAAAAGTTCGGAACGATATATTGCTCCGAACTTTAATTGACAATTGTTCATCGAAAAAACGTTAATCGTCTAAGCCATCTGGTTTTCTACCAGTTTATAGCCTTGTCCGTGAATATTCAGGATTTGCAAACGCTCGTCATCTTTCAGGTATTTTCTGATTTTAGAGATAAACACGTCCATACTGCGGGCAGTGAAGTAACTGTCGTCCTGCCAGACATGTTTAAGTGCCAGTTCTCTTTCCAGAATCTGGTTTTTCTTCTCGAAGAACAAACGAAGCAATTCATTTTCTTTAGTCGTTAATTTTATCTCGTTGCCTTTCACTTTCAGTTTATGATTTTTGTAATCCAGCACACAATCACCGGCAGTATATTCATCGAGTGCTGTTTGCACTTCATGTTTTTCCGTTCTGCGTAAAATTGCATTCATTTTCAATTCCAGAATTTCCATACTGAACGGTTTGGTGATATAATCATCCGCACCAATCGTCAATCCCTTGATTTTGTCTTCTTTCAGTGATTTTGCTGTCAGGAAAATAATCGGAACTTCTTTATCATCTTTTCTGATTTCTTCAGCAACCGTGAACCCGTCTTTTTTAGGCATCATCACATCCAGCAAAATAATATCATACGTGTTTTTACGAAAAGCAAATAATCCTTCCACACCGTCTCTCTTCAATTCTACTTCAAAGTTTTTATGCTTTAGATATTCCTGTAAAAGCATGCCTAAATTAGGATCATCTTCTACGAGCAAAACTTTTTTCTTGATAACTGTGTTCATGTTGTTTAATTTATTGTGATTAATTTTTATTGTATATTTCCCGGTATTTGAATTATAAATCTGGAACCTTCTTTTAATTTGCTTTCCACCCACACTTTCCCATTGTGTTTGTCAATGATGGATTGAACATAACTCAATCCCAAACCAAACCCTTTCGTGTCGTGTACATTTCCTCTCGAAACGCGATAGAACTTCTCAAATACTTTCTGCTGATCCTCTTTCGATAAACCAACTCCATTATCTTCTACCTCAATTTGTATGCCTGTTATGATATTGAATGTGTTAATTTTTATTAAGGGTGCTTTATCGTTATATTTTATTGCGTTATCAATCAAATTATTAATAACATTGGTAAAATGCATTTCATCCACTTTTAAAATAGGATGCTCTGCGCGCAGGTTCAGTTCAATTTTACCATTCAGTTCTTCCAGTATCAGATTAAATCTGCCGGCTGTAGCAGCTATAATGGTATGGATGTCGCGATCTTCCAAATTCAATTGCAACTCTCCTTTCTCCAACCGTGCAATCTGTAATACTTGTTCAACATGATTGTACAATCGTTTGTTCTCATCAAAAATAATACTGGCGTATTTCTCTCTGTTATCTTTTGATTCTGAAATGGAATTATCTTTCAGCATTTCACTTGCAATGGAAATGGTGGCAATCGGCGTTTTTAATTCATGTGTCATGTTATTAATGAAATCCGTTTTCATATCAGACAATTTCTTTTGCTTGAATATTATCTGAAACGAAAGTATAAATGCTGCCACCACCATCAAAAAGAAAATGGAAGACGATAAAATCATTGGTGACATGGAGGTATACAGGAATTTCTTTCTGTCCGGGAATAGAAGCTTGAGTGTTTTACTGTCATCAAACATACTTCTGCGGAATAAATCAACAGAATAGGGTGTTTTGAATAATTCCGACAAAGGAGCATTTTTAGAAAGCAACACAAAATTATTCGGTGCATATTCTGTTACACCATAACGAACACGGGTTTTAATACCGTGTGCTTTCAAGGAACCGTCAATAATTTCTTTCAGTTTAGAGGTATCCAGAATTTCGGTAATAGGCTGCAAACTCGTCATTTGCTGCGCCATAAATTCCTGCAAATTATCAATCTCTATCGGATATGAATTATCTGAATTGCCACTATTGGGGTTTTGCAACAAAGGACCGACACCATCATACTGATTTCCATTGCTAAAACTGTTTACAGACGGATATGCTTCCTGTTTCAGCTTATATTCACTTTGGTTGCCTTCCGCATCAGACATCTCAATAATTATTTCGCCATTCTCGTTGGCATGCACTTTCTGAGATTGAAGCATTTTGGAAACAATCGGATGATAAGACAAGTCTTCGATTTTCGTAGACATATCATTCATGGCTTCAAAAACGGCCTTATCAAAATCCTGTTCTCTGGATTTAATAGCTCCTTTCAACCAAAATATCTGCACAATCCCGATACCGAATAAACCGAGGAACAATAAAACAGAAGTAAAAAGGATGAGATTCTTATTCACACTTTAAATTTACAACTGCTTTGAGTGGCAAAATGTTAACAATCCTTAAAGTGTTAATTTTTTCATATTTAAGCCTGTTTAAATGCATTTGATTGAACAAAGTGTTGCAATTGTAAATTTATTACCTTTGAATCAGGATGAAAAAGATACTGATTTTCTACTGCCTTACATTTTTGTTGCTCTTACAAGCTTGTAGCCAGCAACAGAAGATAGAGAGTGGCAAAGTATACAATCATCTTACACTTAAAAATGACACTTCTTTATCTTATGCTATTTATGTTCCTGTAAACAGTGAGCGGAAAGATTCGCTGGTGTTTATATTTTTCGACCCACACGGTAACGGCGAACTACCCGTAATGATGTATAAAAATCTGGCAGATAAATATGGAATTACCCTCATTGGAAACATTAATTCTTCGAATGGAACTGACTTTAATACCATCAGTTCAAATTTTTCCACGCTCCTAAACGAACTGAAATCATCATACAGCATTGCTGGAAAGAATATTGCACTTTGGGGGTTTTCCGGTGGTGCAAAAGCAGCAATTTACAATACCGGTTTAAACAATAACATTGCTTATTGTATTTATGGCGGATCTGTAATGAATGTACAAAATAACAATACAGAATTGCTGGGCTTTAACGGGAAACAGGATATGAACTACACGGATTTACTGGCGTTTGCATCGCAACAGCAAAATAATCCGAAGCATTTTCAGATAGAGTTTAATGGTAAACATGCCTGGCCGGATACGACAACAGCCGAAGATGCTTTCAGATGGCTGATCTTAAAAAAAATGCAGAAAAAAGAAATTCCTATGGACAGAATTTTTGCCACAAAATGTTTTGGGTATTATAAAAAACAAACCGATAAATTGATGCAAGCCGGTCAATTGACAGACGCATATCAGACCTGCAATAAGAGCATCCATTTTCTGCAGACACTTACAGCAACTACCTATTTCACTAAGCAGAAAGATTTTATTTCCGGAAACCCCATATTCAAAAAACAAGTTCAGGAACTGCAGGCAACGTTTATAAAAGAATCGCAATTAAAAACACAATATCAAACTAACTTTTTTTCAAAAGACACACTGTACTGGAAAAAAGAAATAGAACAATTATGGTCAGCTTCTAAAACTGATCCGACGGGTATTTACAACCGCTTGTTAGGTTTCTTATCACTCGCCGGATATACTTATGCTAACCAGGCATTTCAGGCCAATGATATTAAAGCATTAGAACTGATTTTATACATTTACCAGCACTCCGACCCTTACAATCCGGAACAGGCCTTTATGCGTGCAAGAGGGTATGCACTGAAAGATGACAAAGAAAAAGCCAAAACGGCATTAGATGAATCTATCAAACTGGGGATAAATAAAAGCAGAATTACAAATGATATTTTGCTGAAAGACTTATAATCGCCGAAACAAATTATCTCACTAGTGCATAGCCACCGTTTTTTTAGCTTCTTCGAGCCTATGGTTAATTTGTCCGGTCAAAAAATGAAAATACATTACAAAATCTGAGCCTAAACTATAAAGAGGATATTGAAAAGTAGCCGGTTTATTTTTTTCAAAGGCAAAATGTCCAAGCCAGGCAAAACCATAACCAACTACCGGTAATAAAAATAAAAGCTTAGCATTTCCAAAATAAACAGCAGCTGCTACTACGAGAAATAAACCGGTAGTTCCGATATAATGTGTTGCTCTGCAAACCGGGTCGCTGTGTTCAGTCAGGTAATACGGATAAAAACTCCAGAATGTTTTATACTTTTTTTCCATGATTTAAATTATTGGTCAACTAAAATTAAGCATAATTTAGATATAATACACATCTGATAGACCATAAAAAACGATTTTTTACTTTTGCAGCATGCAATTTCGCAGCAAAGCTTATCTTCAGATGAACGTCGCCACCTTTCTTTGGGGGCTGACAGCTATTTTAGGAAAGCTTATTTCTATTGGTGAATTTCCGCTGGTATGGTACCGTGTTTTTATGGTAAGTATTTCCATGTTATTCATTCCCGGTTTATTAAAGCACACCCAGAAACTGGACAAAAAAACGTTACTGATTTTGAGCAGCATCGGTATTTTATTATCCGTTCACTGGGTGGCCTGGTATGGCTCCATAAAATATTCGAATGCCTCTATCGCCGTAAGCTGCATTGCCAGTGTTAGTTTATTTGTTGCTGTTCTGGAACCGCTCATCAATAAAACAGCTTTTGATAAATCAAATGTAATTTTAGGATTGATAGTCATTCCCGGCATTCTACTTATCAATCAGTCGCTGGATTTACATTACAAATTTGGATTTTTACTGGGTATTATAGCAGCTTTTCTCGCAGCGCTTTTTAATATCTTTAATAAAAAGTATACACAGGATTTGCCGCCAAACACTATTACATTTGTGCAGATGCTGAGTGGCTGGGTGTTTCTATCTCTTTGTCTTCCTTTGTATATAAAATTTAATCCCGGGAGTTTTCATTTGCCGGATGGAAAAGATTTTATTTACCTGTTGATTCTTTCTGTTTTTTGTACCGTTATTCCGTACAATTTATTTTTACGTGCATTGAAAGCAAGTAACGCGTTTACCACTTCTCTGATTAATAATCTGGAACCCATTTACGGAATTATCTTAGCTGTTTTATTATTGCAGGAAAACAAGGAGTTGAACTGGAAGTTTTATTGCGGTGTGGCGATTATTTTATCAGCCGTTTTTATTCATGCCTATTTGAGTAATAAAAAACAAAATAGTCCTACTTAAACATTGTACCTGTTTGCGTCCACCAAGGGTGAATTTCATATGCCAGCCGGCCGGCAAAAACAGCTGGGTCTGTTTGAAGTAATTGTTCTACTTCTTCTTTGGATGCTGCATCGAAAATAAAAATACCTCGCCAGTTCCCATCATCTCCAAACGGACCTGCAACAATAATCTTGCCTGCATTTGCCAGCCTGCCGATATTCTCCAGATGTGCTTTTTGTATTTGAGCAGCTGTGGCGGAATCCTGCGTACGGTTATTTCCCTTCGTTAACATCACGAAATAATATTGTTTCATTATGCGCTTAACCGTATCTGCTTGCACGGCTTTCTTTGGCTTTGCGGATACACTTATCGCAAAAAATAAAAACGAAATATAAAATATGTATTTCATGAAATAAAAATAGACATTATTTTGCTTCCGGGTTAAACTGCATAATACAAAGCATATTTTCTTCCGGGTCTTTAAAATAAGCCATGTATCCAACTTTCGGAATTGTTTTTTTCTCCAGCACAATACGCCCTCCTTCTTCCTTAATTTTTTTAATTGTGATATCGATGTTTTCCACCTGCACCATTACACTTGTCTTTTGATCCGGATGCCGGCGTTTAATCATACTTCCGTTAATCCCACGTTTGATTTTATCGCCGGTTTCTACCAGCCAGTAATCTTCATTGTACCATTCTGTAAATTTCCAGCCAAACACATCTGTAAAAAAGGCTTTCGATTTCTCAGGATTATCCGTTGGAAAATCAAAATTCACTACTCTGTTCATTCTTCTTAAAATTATTATGCGTTAGGGTCTACTTGTCTTAAACCAAAAATGTTATTATCCGGGTCTTTGAAATAGGCTAAATAACCCGCTCCTTTCACAAAAAACTTGGGCACTGTAATTCTGCCTCCTTTTTGTCTTATTTTGCTCATTGTATCATCTATATCTGTTACTTCTATAACACTGCAAAGTGGTATATCGAGTTCTCTTACATCAATTATACCTCCATCGATACCAAATTCAGAAGGCTGGCCGGTAAGTGCCACCCAGAAACCAACATCTTGCCACTGACTGAATTTCCAGTTAAAGATTTTGTCATAAAATTTTCTAAGCCGCTCAGGATCTTGAGCAGGAATTTCAAAATGAATTACCTTCATAGGATATTGGGTCTGATTTACATGAACGTTCAAATATTACATTATTATTTCAATTTGTCAATAGGCAGATTAATATTAAAAGACAAGCAAAGGAATTGTATTAGCAGTTTAGTATATCTCTCTTTAAAACGTATAACAAAAGCATAAATGATGGTTGTTATTATTCCAAGGAATACTCTCCATCTCGCTGCTTCTTAAACTCATGTAAAATCCGTATCTTTATCATTCATTGTACACTTAAAACATTTTAAAAAATTGAACTTTAACGAATTTGGCTTTGACGAGCGACTGATGGAAGGGATTGATGCCATGAATTACAAACAGGCAACAGCCGTACAGGAACAGGTAATCCCTATTATCCGTGCCGGCAAAGATTTAATAGCCTCTGCACAAACCGGTACCGGCAAAACGGCGGCTTTTTTGTTGCCTATCCTCAATGAATT
>JADLAJ010000073.1 GCA_020848255.1 Chitinophagales bacterium | reverse complement strand
TCGGGAGAGAGGGTGGCTCGTCGCAGACGAGACGGGTGAGGTAAAGAGTTGAAGGATGAAATAAAAATCCGTATTTTCGCATGGTGAAGAAGACACTCCTCTCATATCTCATATCCATCACCTCCTTAGTCTCTTTTGGTCAGATTCAAATCACCAAACCCAACCCAAAACTATTTTTTGACGCCAAATACACAACACTCGACAATCCGCGACCGCGCAAACCGGATTCGCTTGCAGAGAATTTTCATCGTTACAATACCACCGAAAAACAATTCGTGCCCTATCACAACTTAGGCAATTACGGTACTGCCAGTTATTCTGTGATGTTCACCAACGACAATCCCATCGGATTCAAGCATGGCTTCAATGCGTTTGACGTGTATTTCATCAAACCCGAAAAGGTAAAATATTTCAATACCAAAACGCCTTACACCGCACTGGATTTTGTGTTTGGCGGAAAAGAGGAAATTGTGGGCGGCGCGGAATTCTCCATCAACATCAAACCCAATGTGAATTTCGGGTTCAATTTTCACCGCAACAGCTTTAAAGGAAAAAGCGCGAATCAATTATCCATCCACAACCTGCTTTCCGTTCAGAATACCTATCAAAGCAAAAACAAACGCTACGACTTAAAGATTGCCTTTATTTTCAATGGCATCAAAAATCAGGAAAACGGCGGCTGGGCACAGGACGATGTTTTCACCAATCCTTTCTACAAAAAGAATAAAAGCTTTGTGGCAGTAAATTTAGAAGATGCCATCAACAAATACAGCGAACGCAACATCAATTTTCATCAGCTGATTAATCTCGGCAAAAAAACGGAAGTGCAAATCAACGATTCGCTTAAACGAAAGATGGTGCTCAGTCCTAAGTTTGCCATTGCCCATGATTTCGAATATGCTCACTGGAAATTCAGATACAAAGATTTCGAGAAAGACTCTTTATTCTACGATCGTTTAATCTATAATGCCGATTCCACCGACGATTATACCAAAACATGGAGACTATCCAACGGCATATATTTCAAAAACATACAAAACGATACCGCTCCAAAGAAGTTTTTATTTGCAGCCGGTTTGCAATACGATTTCATACGCTACCAACAGCGTTTCACGGATCAGTTCCTCCACGACATTAAACTGAAAGCGAAGATTTACAATCAGGTGGACTCCGCATTCTTCGGGTATTCCATAGATGCAGCCGTGGATATCGCGCCTAAATATATCGGCGACTTTGAAGTGAATTTCATTGGCAAACTGAATTTTAAAAAGACGATTTCCGTCGGCGTCAGCGGAAATGTATCGCTGGCATCACCTTCGCAAAAACAGGAATTTTATTACGGCAACCATTACACCTACACCAACGATTTCAAAAAAACCTTTCAGGTAAAAGCGGAAGCTCATTTTGCCTGGAGAAAGCAGTTGTTGTTTGCCACCGTGCAGGATTATTTCATCCAAAACTACATTTACAACGACACGGCTTCTCTGCCGCAGCAATACAACAAACCATTGAATGTGCTGGTGGTGAAACTGCAGAAAGACTTTAACACCAAACATATTTTCTCCGGTACGGAAGTCTATGCGCAATGGGTTTCCAACAATAATATCATTCGTCTGCCGGTGTTTGCCATGAAGCAAACCTTGTATTACAAAGGTGGATGGATTTCAGGAAAACTGAATGCACAGCTGGGATTTGATATTTTGTACAATACCAATTTCCGCGGCAATGCCTACAATCCTTCGCTGGCAGCATTTTATCATCAGGACAATGAAAAACTAAAGTTCTATCCGATTATGGATGTGTTCTTTAACCTGCATGTAAAATTCACGAATATCTTTTTGCGGGTAGAACATGTAAACCAGGGAATGTTTAAACAAAAAGGTATTTATACCGCTCCGAATTACGGCTATTTAGACCGAACATTCAGAGCTGGAATCACCTGGCAGTTTTATGATTAATTTTTAAACACATAGGCACATAGATAATAAAGCAATTAAAGACAATGCAAGTTAATTTCGGAACAAAAAGGGAATCATCAGCGGAAGCAAAGCTTCCATCTTATGTATTCTTCATGGATATCCGTAATGAATTGACCGGCACGTATTTCTATAAAAAACTATATGTCTATGTGTTTAAATAATGCATTTTAGAAATGAAAAAGATTCTGTTCCTCACGCCTACTTTACCCTATCCGCCCGTCAGTGGCGGCGTGATAAAGTCGAACAAAGTGGTGCACTATCTGAGTGAGCAGTATGAATTATCGGTGGCCTGTTTGTTAAAGAACGAGGATACGCAGCATGTCGCGGAATTTCTGACAACCGTAAAATTATCCAATTTTATTTCTGAGGCATCCGATATTCCACGCACGGCAAAAAATCTGATTCTATCAAATTTACTAGGCATCCCGCTAAATCTGTACAGAAACAAATCCGCGGCATTCAAACAAAAAGTAAATGCTGTTATACATCAATACGATGCTGTTTTCTGCGATCATTATGTCATGTTTCAATATATTCCGGATGATTTTAAAGGGAAAATAATTTTGCATGAACATAACTGCGAATATCTTATCTGGAAACGCTATGCGGATATAGAAAAAAGTATTCCAAAAAAACTGGCCTTACTGAATCAGGCCTACCGTATCAGAAAGTACGAGCAGGAAATCTGCAGGAAATCCAATGTCATACTGGCAGCGCCGAATGACATGGATGAACTCGAAAAAATCGGTGCTAACCGTTCTAAATTTCTGGAAACCTATCACCTCGGCGATGACAATTTACTGAATGAACCGGATCTCGCGTTTAACAAAACGGAAAATGCTTTACTGTACATCGGTACGCTCAGTTGGGAGGCCAACATCGACGGACTGATCTGGTTTAATAATGAAATCTGGCCGGCCATCAAACAACAGCATCCGGGCATCATCCTATATATCGTAGGGAGACACCCCGACAACAGGCTGAAAGAGATGGCGGCAAAAGACGACAGTATCGTGATGGCGGGATTTGTGGAAGACCTGGAACCCTACTTTCAAAAAGCACGTCTGTTTATTACGCCCTTGCGTTTCGGCAGCGGCATTAAAGTAAAAGTGGTGAATGCGCTCTACAGAGGTATTCCCTGTGTCACCACTTCCATCGGTACGGAAGGCCTGAAAGTAAAAGACGGAGAACATATCTTCATAAAAGATGCTCCCGCAGATTACGTAGCGGCTGTTGACACACTCTTAACCGATAAAGAAACATGGGAGCAATTCCGCAACCTGTCACGTGCCATTGCACGAAAATATTATACCTGGGATTACGTACTGGAAAATATCCGGAAATCAGTCGAAAAATAATTATTGATACTTGATGTAGAAATTGCCGCGGCATCTTAAGAAGATATTCGCCGTGATATTAAATTCATTATTTACATCAAAACTGCCTTTTACCGTTTTTGCAGTCACATCGTGTTCTGTAATCGTTACCGAACCGTGGTTCATGTCATAGATTCTACGAGCCCCTCTGATGGTTTTTAAGATGCCAAAGTCGGCAGTTTTAATACCCGGAGGAGCGCCTTCGGTAAGATATACACCTGGTGCAGAAGCAAATGTTTTAAATCCAAAGATTCCCACCACTGTCGTACCGCTGAATTCAAAACCCGATACAATCAAACTGTCATCTTCCAAAGTATTGAGCGAGTCAATACTGGTAACGCTCATAATAAAAGAAGTATCACCGCTGACAATAATATTGAAGGTATTCAACGCGGTGTTGGTAGTATCCACGCCGGAGTTTCCGCCCGGATCCGGAATCACTTTATTACCCACACTGCACGAAGTCAGTACAGCGGCAATCAGTGCGAACAATACGGTATAATATCTGAATGCGGATTTCATTTTGCTGAGGGTAAAGATAATGGTTTTTTCAATACTTCTGATATTTACTAAATTTAAGAATATCCATGTAATTAAAATGCTTATTTTTGCAATCCAAACATGTCTGTTTCCGTACATAATTTATCAAAGTTTTATGCTGACCAAAAAGCGGTAGACAGTATTTCATTTGAGGTGAAAAAAGGAGAAATCCTGGGTTTTTTAGGACCGAACGGTGCCGGAAAGTCCACTACGATGAAAATGCTGACCTGTTACCTGCCGCCAAGTGCCGGCACAGCGTCCGTTTGCGGACTGGATATTATTCAACAGCCTTTGGAAGTTAAACAAAAAATTGGCTACCTGCCGGAAAACAACCCCTTGTACTACGATATGTATGTGAAGGAATTTCTGGAATTTGCATTGCAAGTCCACAGTCGACAGTCGACAGTCGACAGTCGACAAAGAATAAAAGAAACGATTGATTTGGTGGGTTTGAATGTGGAGCAGCACAAAAAAATCGGGCAACTTTCTAAAGGCTATAAACAGCGGGTAGGATTGGCGCAGGCCTTGATACATCAGCCGGAAATTCTGATTTTAGATGAACCAACATCCGGCTTAGATCCCAATCAATTGGCAGACATCAGAAATCTGATTAAAGAATTAGGTAAAGAAAAAACGATTATCTTTTCTACGCACATCATGCAGGAAGTACAGGCTGTTTGCGACCGCGTTATCATCATCAACAAAGGAAAACTGGTGGCGGATGAGAAACCGGAAAATTTACAGAATTTGTTAAGCACTGAAATCCTTATTGAAGTGGAGTTTGAAAAAAATATATTGGCAGATGAATTACAGCAAATACAAAACGTGCATATGATTGATAAAATCTCTGCCACACAATTTGTGCTGCACGGAAAAGACAGTATACAATTACGAAAAGATATTTTTGCATTTGCCGTGAGTAAAAACAATCCTTTACTGACGATGAAACAGGAAAACAAAAGCCTGGAAGACGTCTTCCTGCAATTAACCAGTAAAAATTAAGATGACAGCCATTTTAAAAAAAGAAATCAATTTGTTTTTCTCCTCGCTGATAGCGTATATCAGCATGGCGGTTTTCTTTGTAGTGTTGGCTTTAAACTTATTTATTTTTCAGGGTAATATTTTAGACAGCAACTACGCTACCTTAGATGCGTTCTTCACCCTGGCACCATGGATTTTGTTGTTTTTAATTCCAGCCATTACCATGCGTACCTTCGCTGATGAAAAACAAAACGGCACTATTGAGTTTTTAACTACCAAACCGGTGACTGATTTTCAAATCGTCATTGGAAAATACCTGGCAGCCTTAATTTTATGGACCTTCACGTTTTTACCAACGCTGATTTATTTTATTTGCGTAAAAAAAT
>JADLAJ010000072.1 GCA_020848255.1 Chitinophagales bacterium | reverse complement strand
GCATTAATGCCTTCTGCGCTGGAACGTTTGGGATTGATTGATGCAGTGCAACAGTTTTGTACCTCCATGCAATCAAGTGCCGGTTTTGAAATCGATTTTCAGTATTACAATTTAGAAGATCGTTTGCCACAACGGTTTGAATTATTGGCATATCGAATTATTCAGGAATTGCTGAACAATATTGTAAAATATGCGGAAGCGAGAGAAGTATTAGTGCAGCTTTCAAAAAATGAACATCTGCTTTCCATTGCTATTGAAGACGACGGCAAAGGCTTTGATGTTTCCATTCTAAAGAATAAAGACGGTATAGGGTTGCATAGTATGCAAAAGCGCATTGAACTGCTGGGCGGAAAAATGGATATCGACTCTGCGCCAGGCAGAGGAACGTCTGTAAATATTGAACTTCCTGTCGCATAAAAAAGTTCCGAACTTTTTATGTCCGGAACTACAATCAAATAACAACTAACCGAATGTTTTATGGTTTTTGGGTGGGTAGATTCTCTTGATTTTTATTCATTTTTAAAATAGGACGTAGTAAAACCAGTTGATATCTCCGTAAGACTAAGCTCAATGTTTTCCTCATCCAGAGTAAAGGTGTATTTTTCTTCGCCTTGTCCTTCCGGTTGCAAAATCAATTCTGCATCGCCTTGTGTTTTCCAGGATAAATCCCTCTCTGATGTAATGGTAGAACTGAATGTGGTAATGTTTGTAACGGTCTCTTTGCCGCTGCCGTTTGCATTTAAATCCAATTGTGTGAGAATGTTAGTGAATGACCCTACTGGTTGTACGTGGCTCCAGCTTCCTGCCAAATCAGCACGATTCGTTGACAGGCTTTCCTTTTTACAGCTGGTCGTGGTAACAGCCATTAGTAGAATGATACAAAATGCTGTGAGTTGTTTGATTAGTATTGTTTTCATTTTATTTGTTTTTATGGTGATGAATATGCTATGGATGAAATTAAATTTGTGCATACGACACAGAGCTTATAAATACTTTTTGTACGGATGATGTTGATGTCACGGTTGTTTGCGTATCTCTGATTTGTGTTACACGGTTATTCGCATCAAATGTGTAGGTATAATCGTGTAATTCTCTTCTGTTGCCAAAATCCAGAATAACTTGTCGGATAAGTTTGCTATATAATACAGAGGTCGTTGTGTTTTCCATTTCCATTATTTTGAAAAACTTAATTGGTTTTAATGCAATCGGAATTTCATTGATGCCTTTTTGGTAAGGTAAATTATCGTGGTAGTTGATGTCGATTCTAATCTCTGCGCCAATTGAACTCAGGTTGTTATTGGTGTAATTAAAAACTCCTACGTTTAAAGGTGTTGAGTTAGGTCTGGCTTTTGTCATTCTGCTCAGTTTGGTCTGATTATTCTCAAAATCCGTCTGATCTGTTGCAGAAAACAACGCATCAAATGTTTTGTCTGCATTAAATGTCAGCGATTGATTAATTGTGTTTGAACCTGGTGTTTTAAATGATACGTTATTTTGTCTCACTAAAACAGAATCTGAAGTAGAAGCCACGCCTGTTGACGATTCGTATTTCGTTAATTTTCCTTGTGAATCATACGCATACGATTGTTTTCTGATGGTGTTCCCGTTTTCTTTTGTTTCAATAAAGATGGGTTTCAAAGAGATTGCCGGCGCTACAGGTGTTGGCGGAATAACCGGAACCGGTGGTACTGTGGGTGCAATTTCTGTGTCTTTGTTGCAACTTGTTGTTGCTACTGCGAAGAAGATAACCAGCATGGTCACTATACTTCTGATGGATGTTTTTTTCATACTTATTGTTTTTTATTGTTTATTGTTTATTGTTTAGATGCTATTATGTTGTTTCTAATTAATTTGCCGGATACAAAAATTTATAATTCCCCTTTTCGCCTAATACCAGTTGACCGTTGTGGAAGGTGTATTTTACATAGCCATAGGCCTGTCCGTTTTGTTCAAAGTAGATATATCCGTTTAAAACATACCATTTTCCGCATTGTGCATTATTTGCGCCGCTGTTGTTATAGCTCCAGTCGTTGCCGCTGCTTACAGAACCGCCGTCTGATACGCAAACAGAACCGTCTGCGCCAAACTGATAGTACGTAACTGAAGTGTAAGAAGCATAGTCGCCGTAACCACTGCTGGCTATCATATCTTGTTGTGCCCAGGTGCCAACTATACCTTTGTCTATTTTTTTGGTTTGTCCGAATGCAGTAGATATTGTCATTAATACCAGAATTGCGATTGTTGTTAGTGTTTTCATTGTTGTTGTTTTTAATTGTTATTGTTTGAATTATTTGATAGTGTAAAGTTCCGTCTTTATGGTTTTTTTATCTTCAGGGCTTACCTTGTATCTGAAAATTCAGGGTTTTCCCTAGTTTATTTGTTGGCATATGCCGGTGTTGGTTTTGTATAAGAAACATGGTTGCCAAAATCAAGCTGGTTATCTGTTGATTCATATTTTACAGCAGTTGATTTTTCGTTGCCATGCAAAATGCTGATGACACCATTTTCTGCTAACCAGTTGCCTCTGCCGGTTACTACATATTTAGCATCAACTTTTTTAAATGAGATAAAAGTGCCGTTTGCATTAAATTGACAGAATTCATCTTTAGCAGCTTGTTCCAGATTCCAGCTTTTTTCCCAGGTGCCCACCACGCTGCTGTCAATTTTGTTTATGTGCAGGTTATACTGGTTGACTGTCATATTTCTTGTTTTGCCAAAAATTGATGTGCTTAATGCGATGATGGCTGCGATGGTGATGATGATTGTTTTCATGATGTTTAAATTTTTGTGATTATTAATTTTAGTTTGTTTGTGTTTGTTTGATGATGTAAAATTCAGCCAATTCTGAAGCTTTATCTTCAGGTGAAACCTCACTTCTGAAAATTCAGGGTTTTCCTTAGGTTGCTAATTCTTGAATTACAGAATAAGATTATTGTAATATCTTTGCTTTCATTACGACTCATCTAGTAGCGCATTTTCTTTTGGAGCAACTTTTTGTACAAACCATTAATCAACATCAAGGCATCTTACATAAGGTGTGCAGAATCTATTGCCATAATCAGGAAGACCATAACGACTTATTTCAGGAAATTGTATTGCAATTATGGAAAGCGTTTCCCTCTTTCAGAAGTGAATCCAAGATTACGACCTGGATGTACCGGATTGCTTTGAACACAGCCATTTCAGGATTGAGAAAGAAAAAAATTACGTTGACAGCATTAGAAAATATTTCCTTTCAGATAGAAGACAAAAAAGAGCTGACGATTGATGAAGATTTGCAACAATTATATAAAGCTATAGAGTACTTATCTGATGTGGAAAAATCAATCGTGTTGTTGTATTTAGAAGATAAACCGTATGAAGAGATTGCAGAAATTACAGGTATTACAGCAAATTATGTAGCAGTGAAAATGAACAGAATAAAAGAAAAATTGAGAACCTTATTAAAAACCGAGCGATGATAGAATTAGATGACTTAAAAAATATTTGGTCGAGTAATATCGAAAGAGATATTGGTAAGCAATCCATCGAGCAGGAGAAAATCCGCACCTTGCTGAAAAGCAAGTCGACGAATATCATTGATAAAGTACGGACAAATTTGCTGCGCGAAATTATTATGTTTTGTGTTTGTCTTGTGCTGGTGGCTTGTGTTCCGGTTTATTTACAGACTAAAGAAGTGTTTATTTTGTGTGCCATAATTGTTGCCGTTATTTTTATTCCTTACCTGGTTTATTACCTGAAAAAATATCAGGAGTTAAAAAAGTTTTTTTCTTACAATGAAAATATCAAGTCCAGTCTGCAATTATTAATACAACAACTGGAGAAATACCTGAGTATTTATTTTTGGGGAAGTTTACTGCTCACACCTGTCTCCGGATTTTTATTGTGTTTTGTTATATTGTATGAAATGAAAGCGCTTGGATTTTTGTTATACTTCGATGTATTCAGCTCTGCCACACTTTCCATGATTTTATCTTTTGCCTTGTTGCTGACATTAGTTTCTTATCCGGTGATGAAATGGTACATTCGTAAATTGTACGGACAACATTTAGAAAAATTAAAGGGTTGTTTGAAAGAACTGGAAGAAGCAGAATAAAAATAGAACACCGGTTTTTATGATGAATTTGATTCCTTGTAACTGATAAAATCATTTAAATCTTAATTATCCGTTTTATCCGTGTGCCTTTCATCCTATTTCCATTCCACCACACTTCCTCTTTTCTTGTTTAGTAAATCTTCGGGAATATTGGCAATGATTTGCTTTTTCAGCACATCAATAAATTTCTTCTTCGCTACACTTCTTGCATACACCAAACTTACTTCCCGCAATGGTTTCGGCTTTTTAAACTCCGCCACCTGATTCAGTTTTTTGGCAGATAATTCCAATACAGCCAGCTCCGGCAGCAAGGTAAAACCACCTTCCATCTCCACCATTTTTTTCAGCGTTTCTATCGAGCCGCTTTCGTATTTCAACTGGTCATTCATTTTTATCGGGTTGGCACAAATATTTATCACCTGACTACGGAAACAGTTTCCCTGCGACAGCATCCAGATATCATTGCGCAAAATATCGTCGTGGTCGAGCATTTTCTTTTTTGTCAGCGGATGATTGTAATGCGCATACACTTTTATCTCCTCATAAAACAAGGGCTCTTCTATCAGGTTGTTTTCATGCAGGGGTGTTGCCAAAATTCCCACATCAATTTCATCTTTATTCAACTTGAAAATAATTTCATCGGTCGTCAGTTCCTGAATAACCAGTTTTATTTGTTTATATTTTTTTAAAAAGTCTCCCAGGAAATACGGCAGCAGATATGGTGCCAGCGTTGGGATAATACCAATCGTCAAACTGCCCTCAAAACTATCGTCATAATGCTTGGCAATTTGTTCCAGTTGTCTGGCCTCCCGCAATATTATTCTAGCCTGTTCTATTAACTTCTTTCCGGCATCGGTGGGTATTATCGGCTGTTTACTTCTGTCAAAAATTTCAATTTTCAGTTCTTCCTCCAGCTTTTTCAACTGCATACTCAACGTTGGCTGCGTCACCAGACAGGCATCCGCAGCTTTTGCAAAATGGCGGTAAGTATCTATGGCCAAAATATATTCCAGTTGTGTGAGAGAGATATTCATGATATAGTTTTAATTTATTAAGACATAAAATTAATTGATTTTTCTTATTAAACAACTATGTTGTATATTTGTGTTGTTATTAATGCTAGAATATGAGCAAAATTAAATCCATTACACAAATAGGCTTAGACAGCAAACAGTCAGAGGCTTTAGCTTCAGAACTGAATGTATTACTGGCCAATTATCAATTGTATTATCAGAACACCCGAGGCTTGCACTGGAACATCAAAGGCAAACATTTTTTCGAACTGCACGTTAAATTTGAAGAAATTTACACCGATGCACAACTGAAAATAGATTTGATTGCAGAACGTGTGCTGACATTAGGGTTTACACCAATGCATACTTTCTCTGACTATCTGAAAAATGCTAAAATCAAAGAAGGTAAAAATATTGCAGACGCTAAAACAGCCGTAGAACTGATTGTAAACAGCTTACAAACCATTATTTTACTGGAAAGAAATATTCTGAAAACAGCCGGCAAGCTGAATGATGAAGGTACCCTGACCTTATTAACGGACTTCATCACCCAGCAGGAAAAAGAAATCTGGATGTATTCTTCCTGGTTAAAACAGTAACTTGTATTTTTATATTCTAATTTTTCACTCAATAAAAAATAAATAAAATGGGATTATTATCAGTAGGACAAAAATTTCCTGCATTTGAAAAAACAGCAGTAGTAAGTTTGGAAAAAGGCAAAGAATTTGAAACTATTACCAACGAAATTCACACAAAACATGGCAAATGGTTAGTGATTTTCTTCTGGCCAAAAGATTTCACCTTCGTTTGCCCGACAGAAATTGCTGAATTCGGTAAACATAACGGAGACTTTAAAGACAGAGATGCTGTTTTAATCGGCGCATCAACAGACGGTGAGTTCGTACACCACGCATGGAGAGTACACCATGACGATTTAAGAGGTTTAAATTTCCCGATGCTGGCAGATACATCTAAATCGCTTTCCCGTGAATTAGGCATCCTGACAGAAGGTGAAGAAGTATGCTACCGTGCTACTTTCATCGTTGATCCACAAGGAATCATCCGTTGGGTAAACGTAAACGATTTATCTGTAGGAAGAAATGTGAATGAAGTAATCCGTGTACTGGATGCTTTACAAACAGACGAATTATGCCCTTGCAACTGGCAAAAAGGCGAAGCCACTCTTTCATAGTTATAAGTAATAAGTAGTAAGTGATAAGGTTTTTATCGCT
>JADLAJ010000071.1 GCA_020848255.1 Chitinophagales bacterium | reverse complement strand
TTTGAAGGGAATGGAAAAGTGCGCGACTTCTTAGGGAATTACAATGAATACCGTTTACAGCTGAAAGAAGAACAGCGCCAGGCAGTGCGTGATGAAAAGAGTTTGCAAGCGGAAAACGCTAAAACAACAGTCGCAGCTGCCCCGAAACGGAAATTAAGTTTTAAAGAACAAACAGAATTTAAACAACTGGAAAAAGATATCGAGTTGCTGAATAAAGAGAAAGCATCGCTGACGGAAAAGCTATCCGGTGAACTATCGAACCACGAGGAGATACAAAAAACGGCACAGCGAATAGAGGAAATAATTCTATCTTTAGATGATAAAGAATTGCGCTGGTTAGAGTTGAGTGAGTTTGTTTAAACAGAACAGGTTTCTTTTTTATGGCGAAAAAGTATTTTCATAATTTTAACGGTATCCGTTTTTACCTGGCTTCTTATATCATCTTCTTTCACATAGAAGAGATAAAATCGGTGTTGAAATTGCCTACCTATTTTCATGATTATAAATTTCTGAATCCCTTTGCCACCACAGCCATCACTATGTTTTTTACGCTGAGTGGTTTTCTGATTTCTTATTTTTTATTTGTAGAGAAAGAAAAGCATCCGGAGAAAAAAATCAACCTTAAGAAGTTTTACCGGTCACGTATTTTCCGCATCTGGCCATTGTATTTCTTCTGTATCATCATCTACTGGTTGTGGATGCCGCATTCATTTTTGCAGCCGCTTACGGATGCTGTTTTTTTTACTAATGTGCATCCCACCGGAATGGAGATGCATCTTCCCAAGTATGTATATTTTGGCTTGTATCTGGTGCTGCTGCCTCAGCTGGCAGGTGCTATTGCACATACGTTCGGCGGAATGGCGGTATATGCCGGCCATTTCTGGAGTATCGGTTCGGAGGAATTATTTTACGTTTTCTGGCCTTTGTTTGTCAATAAATTTAAAAACTATAAGAAGATGTTTAAATGGGCGCTGTTTGCCATTTATATCTGGTATGTATTAGTGGTTTTGTTGCTGTTGTTTAATCATTTCTTTCTGCATAATCCTTATGTATCGAGCATAGTGCTTACGATAGTTACTTTTTTGTATTTAACACGTTTGTATTGCATGCTTATCGGCTGTGTGCTGGCGTATTTGTATATCAACAATCATCGCTATCTGAATTTTTTCCGCCAAAAATGGGTGGTGTATGCTAGTGTAGTGGTTTTTGTTATCATGATTATGAACGGCGTGGAGTTCCCGATTGTGGTACATGAAATTTATGCATTGCTGGCAGCGATACTTTTATTACACCTGACGGAAGAAACTTCGCAGTACAAATTTCTGGATAATAAAGTGGTTTCTTATTTTGGTTCTATTACCTATGGAGTTTATCTGTATCATATCGTGATCACCCTTTTGTTTATCTATTTGGCGCAGGCTATGCATATCGATAATGTACTTTATTTCAATGTGTTTGTATATCTGACTTCATATGTGTTTACGTTTTTGATTGCGCATCTTTCTTACAAGTATTTTGAAACCAGATTTTTAAAATTTAAATAAACCTGTTAATCTGTTACAGTAATGAATAAAGATATTATCCAAAAATATGGCGCAATACTGCTGATCCTGTTTTCTTTGTTGACGGGGATTCTCATCTTCTTTCAAATTGTAATAGACGATGCATTTATCTTTTTTAAATACGGCTATAATTTAGTGCATCACGGCGTCTGGAGCTGGAGTACGGAAGGCAAGCCGGTAGAAGCATACACCAGTTTTATTTACGCCATTTTTTCCATCTTCCCGTATTTGCTGCATATGCCACCGCATGTTTTTATAAAATTAGTGGGTCTGGCACTCCTGCTAATACTGATTTACAGAGTGTATAAGAAAACAGCTTCATTTAAAATTGCCTTATTTGCTATTCTTATTATTGTTACCAACTGGCAGGTGTATGTGCATGCATTCTCCGGACTGGAAACCATATTATGGTGCTGGCTGCTGTTAGAGTCATTCTTTATTTTAAAAACTGAAGACGTCACAGCAAAAAAGCAATGGTGGTTATGGAGCATTTGTCTGTTGATGGCTTTAACCCGTCCGGAAGGTGCGATTTATGCGTTTTTCTATTTGGTGTATTTGCAGTTTTACAGAAAAGTAAAAATCAATTACGCTGCCATCGCAGTGGTGGCCATCATAGGTGTAGTCTATTTTATATGGAGATTTATGTATTTCGGTCTGTTGTTTCCGCTGCCGTTTTATCACAAAGTAATGGATAACCAGTTTGGTAAATTCGCGTTCATCTTCAATATGTACACGTCCTGGTATTATCTTATTTGTGCAGGACTGGTGTTTTACTTTTTCAGAAAATCGAAGCTCTTATTTTTTCTGGGCATGGTTTCATTTCTCGTCTTTTTCGGATTGTATGGAAAATCATTTCTGGTAATGAATTTCGCCGACCGCTTTCCGTTTCAGTTGTTCTTTCCGTTTATTTTGTTTGCCATTATTGAATTGGAAAATAGCAGCCATTTAAACAAAGTAAAAATTATTTTAATTGCGGGTTTTTTAAATCTCATCATTCTTTCTAAAGGTTTGTATGATGAGAATTTTATTGAACTGGCGTCTATAACCAATAATGCAGGTTCTGCTTTCTTTGTGCCACGTTCACATTATTTACTGGCAAAGAACATCAATAAAATAAAGGATATTGACAAGAAACAAATTAAAGTGCTGTTTGGCGATGCAGGCGTTTTTCCTCATTATGTAAAAGCAAAATGTTATGATTACAATGGTCTTACAGATGCTTATTTTGCCACACACAAACTGACCATTACGTACTTTGACAAGGCAAATGCAGATGTGGTGCTGATTGGTTTTCCCAGTGCGGAAAAGGAAAAATTAAGTTACGACTGGACCAATTGCAAGCTGATTTATAATATGGTGGATAAGAACAGAAATTTCTCATATCTGGGATATACGATCTGTAAAGAAAACGGATATTATGTACATATTTACTTAAGAAATAATTCCGCTTATCACAATGATTTGAATACGGCTTTAACAACAGCTATAAAGGAATCTGCTGATGCCACTTTCAAAATCAAACGCTTCCTGAAATTCAAATACCTGGATATGGATAATATATGATTATTTACAAAGCTCCGGTTTGTTGCACACACCTTTTTCCGCCGGAACGATTTGTTTTCCGGTGATTGGTTTTCCCTGAATTACACTGTAGGTAAAATCACTGATTAAGTCTATCAGTTTATTGTATCCTATAACGCTCATACTGTGTGAGCCGTTGCAGATCATATTCAGGTATACTGGATTGTTTTGTGTTCTGGATGCCTCATAAATAGCAGCACCACCATATACAATGGGAAATGTTTTTCTGTCGGCACAACGGAAAGGGCTGCCGGAATACATATCCAGTAATTCGTCGCAGGTACCGTGAATAAAATTCATTGGCGTGCTGATTTTTTTACCCAATACCAGATTCGGATCAATCACCGCACCGGCCATAGAAATAACACCAGCTACTTTTGTATCGTATTGCATATTATCATTCATCGGATCCAGACTTCCGCCCACCTGACTCATAACCTCTTTCGGTGCATTGTTGTTATCCATTAAGGCAGTTCCAATAGTCGCTAAGGCACCGGCACTTTGTCCGCTGATGAAAATCAGATTCGGATCAATTCCGAGTCTTTCTGCATTTGCTTTTAAATAACGGATTAATGAACGAGTATCCTGAATAGCCCGCACATATGCCGGATACATGCCGGTATTAAAATCACCGACACATTGGCCCGCCAGCAAGGCATTTTTAAATCCTACTCTGTAATCGGCTGCCACCACCACATATCCTTTTTGCACCATGCCTTTACAAACTTCCTGTGTGCAGTCGTCGAATTTACCGGCAAATCCGCCGCCGAATAAAAAGATCAGACAAGGTCGTTTCTTTTCCGCATCATTTCTGGGCGTTACAATATCCATGATGATGTCTTTTTTGCTGCCATCCCACATGGGTGCGCCTTTTTTATAATATTCCGTACGGACATCAAAATCAGTGTAGATATATTCTTTATATCGGATTCCCCAGGGATTCGGATTGGTTACCATAATATCACCCTGCGCGTAGCCATCCGGCAGAATCCGGTCTTTGTTGGGAGGCAAAGTTAAGGTATAAGCCCGTTTAGGTGCTTTTCCTGCCGCCTGATTGGCTGCAGTTTGTGCCTGTTGTGATTTCTGTATGTTTTGTAAAAGAGCGTCGCAGCTGCTAAAAAAGATAGAAGTGAACGCTAAAAACAGAATAGTGAGTTGTTTTTGCATAAAATATAAACTATGCAACAAAGATACCTAAAACTGTGCCAATTTAAACAGATTCCGCTGCTTCCATTTCTTCCGGCGTCAGAAAGGTTTCGCTTCTGTAGTATAAGTAAGCTAAAAAGATGCTTACCGTATTTAACAAATGCCACAAAGCATGTCCCTGAAAGATGCTGGTAGGAGAGCATAATTTATTGGTAATATCCAAGACCCAGATAGAAAACGCTATTAAAAGTGTAATGAAAGAGGCTTTTAAAAGACTGAGTACAGAAACGGAATTTCTGATTTTAGTGATCAGTATAAAATTAACGGCAAAGAATGCCAGCGTTAATGAAGGAAATAGAATATTAATCGGCAGTTTCCACAGAAAGAAGAAAAACAGCAATTGTACGATAATTGCGCTCACGATAAAGAACTTATTGGATACATAGGTTTTGCCACGAAATTTTATCTGCGGAAAGAGTTTGAATAGTACATAGGCTAAGAATGAAACAAACAGAAAATACATCCCTGTTTGATCCAGTTTTTTAAAGAAGAAAGTTAAAGTAGCATGATACATAAAACTGCCGAATCCCATATATAATGCGGAGAATCCGATTAAATAGGAAAAACCCGGGAATTTTGCCAGCAGATTATTAACGTTGTGGCGGTGTTCATATTTGTGGTCATTTTTCGCTATGCTGATAAACATTAAACCGATGATGATATAGCCCAGATTGGACCAGGTATTAGATGGCTGTACGATTAGCTGGTCAAAACGATTCATTTCGCAGAAATGTGTAGCGTTTCCTAATGCCTGTCTCCATGATTGCCAGGGATCAACATATTGATTCAGTTTGTAAAGAATAAATAAACCCGCACTTAAAATCAGGGTGCCGAAAAAGGGATGTGTAAATACTCTGATGCGGTGATTGTGCAGACTGAAGTCTTCCTTAAATTTATCGAAATCTAATACAGGCATA
>JADLAJ010000070.1 GCA_020848255.1 Chitinophagales bacterium | reverse complement strand
TTTCGTTCATTTTACAGGAATAAATTAAAGATATTGTATTTTCCTGAACAAACAAATTTATTCAATATTACACCAGAAAACAAAATGCATGTTGGCTATTCAAAATAACTCCTTACTAACAAATTACTTACTGCAAGAAATCAGTAAGCTGATTTTTAGTTTGCCAAAAATTGTACAGAAATTTGTTTACAAAATAATTTACGATTATCCAACCATGTTAAGACACCGACACTTAACAGATTTAAAACTAAAGAAAAACACACTAAGTGCAGGCATATTTATCAGAAAGGATCAGCTTACAAAAACAGGTGATCATACCTACAAATTAGAAACGCATTCAATTGGAAAACAAAAGAAATTAATATCAACAGATTATTTTTTTCATGAGCGTTTTTTGAAACATGCTGCCGGAAGTTGTTTTGTAAAAGATAAACAAACCATCAGTACCGCTTATCACATTATAAATGCTACTGGATTGGATATTGATCTGTTTATTAAAAATTATGTAGTATTATTTGGTTATACGAATTCATCAGAAGAAGTTATTATCATAAATGAAAACCAACTTATTGAACTGGATAGTGTGGTGTATGCAAACAATAACCCAAATGATGACTTCATTGATTTTAAAATTAAACAACCACTGCCATCCTTTGTTGAAATTCCAAAAGCATACACAGGTATTTTAAAGCCAGACATGGAGATATATATCGCTGGTTATCCTCTGCGTTCTTCTTTAACAGTTTCCGGAAATGCAGTTATCGATAAAAAGTACAAAGACTATTTTACCACACATGCTGATTTATTTGAGTACAGCAGCGGTTCACCTGTTTTTCTGAAACAAAATAATCAGTTAATCGGCTTTGTGAAAGGCAGCAGTGAAAAAGATTTTATAGAAACGGAAAACGAGCAAAATCAGACAAATATTATAGCTTCCTCAAAAAGCGAAGGAAAAAAAATATTATTCATCAAAAAGAATTAACATGAAAACTATTACCACTCAAATCGGATTCGTAAAACTTACAGAAGAAGAAAGCAAACGACTTACTATTTTATGGCAAAACACAGATGCCGGAAACATAGATTCCATATCTGTTTATGCTACAGATAAAAATTATCAAAATGGTAAATTAATTCCGGATGCAGATGTAATTATACTCAATGATGACAAATCTGACAGTAAAGGATTTCAATTCAGCTACTTGATAAATAAAGGTGATTATGATTTCTATTTCCAGATAATTGCCACGATGGATGACAAGAGTCAGGTAATTTATAATGCAAATTCATTTTATAAAACAGAGGGAAATCCAACTTCAGAAGGTGATTCCGCAAAACCAATAAAACCATAAAACTTTTTTCATAATGCAGTTGTAGTTTAGTTCAATCTCTGCAGGCCCTGTAAGTTTTTTTCCCAAATTGCACTTACAGGGCTATTTTTTGTTTATAAAACAAAGAATTATTTGCTCAGATACTCCGATATATTTAAATCATCACCTTCAGTATTTAAACAATGGAGTGCCAGGTCCTTGTCATCTTCCTTCACCATTAATTCAAAATTGGCAATACCAAATTGCAGTTGTGCTAAATATTCATTTTTAAGGAAACAGAAAATATTATTTTCTTCCAGTTTCAGTTTAGCTAGCTCAGCATCAAACTGATTGTAAAAGGTGGCAATTCTGATTAAGTTATCACTCATATATTGAGTTTTTAAAACAAACTACCTGTTTGTTGCGGCGGTACTTTTCCGATATGTGTGTAGGCTTTTGCGGTAGCTTCCCTCCCGCGTGGTGTTCTTTTTAAATACCCTTCCTGAATCAAGAACGGTTCGTACACTTCTTCAATCGTTCCGGCTTCCTCTCCAACCGCCGTGGCGATAGTTGTAATTCCAACAGGACCACCTGCAAATTTCTCTATAATGGCAGACAAAATTTTATTATCCATTTCATCCAAGCCATGTTCATCTACATTCAAGGCTGTCAATGCATATTTGGCAATTTCCAGGTCTATTTTTCCGTTGCCTTTTATTTGTGCAAAATCCCGTACACGACGCAGTAATGCATTGGCAATACGCGGCGTTCCTCTGCTTCTCTTAGCAATTTCCGTCGCTCCTTTTTCATCAATCTCCGTATTCAGAATATTAGCCGATCGTTTAATGATTTTCTTCAGCACTTCCGTATTGTAATACTCCAGACGGAAGGTAATTCCGAAACGTGAACGCAAGGGGGAAGTTAGTAAACCGGAACGTGTGGTCGCCCCAATCAGTGTGAAAGGATTCAATGTAATTTGAATACTGCGGGCACTCGGACCGCTGTCAATCATTATATCTATTTTGTAATCTTCCATCGCAGAATACAGATATTCTTCAATGGTCGTATTCAGTCGATGGATTTCATCTATGAACAATACATCATTCGGCTGCAGGTTCGTCAGCAAACCGGCCAAATCACCCGGTTTTTCCAACACAGGCCCTGATGTGGTTTTCATCTCCACACCCAGCTCATTTGCTATAATATTTGACAAAGTGGTTTTACCCAAACCCGGAGGTCCGTGTAACAAAACATGGTCGAGGGCTTCATCGCGTTGTTTGGCAGCCTGTATGAAAATATTCAGGTTTTCGATAATCTGCGGCTGCCCGGAAAACTGTTCAAATGCCTGCGGACGCAATACTCTTTCCAGTTCCTTTTCGGTTTTGGATAAAAAATCGCCGGTTGCATCTAAATTCGGATTTTGCATCTGTACAAAGATAAATAATTAGACTAAGGTTTTTCTGTAAAATATTACACAAATCACTTCAGACGTATTGTGGAGATAAGCGGATGGTGATCTGATAAATACTGAAATTTATACTTACAAAAACAGTCGTTATTTTTGGGTTTCAGAATATCCGTAGAAACAATTTCTGCGTATAAATGATGTTGATTCCTTAGTAATATGTAATCCAAGGTCTCCAGTGTATGTTCGGAAAATTTATTTGCAAGGTCATTTTCAAGTCCGTTCCAGCTGTGCTTTTCACCGGCAAAAACAACCGGCAACGTTTCAAGTTTTTTTATCATACTATTATATTCAGCCGTGTCATAATAATCACAATTCAAATCACCAACTATAAACTGTGGAACGGAGTCTGAGAAATACACATCACACATGTTACTTTTCAATTGCTGAAATTGTTTATCACGCACCGATTTGTTTTTATTTAAACTTTGCGCATGTGTACCTATTATCTGTATCTTTTTCTGCTGAATTTCCAACTCAATAAATGTTGCTCCTTTTTTGGCAAAGATATCAGAGCCTGTTTTATTTTTGTAGGTTAAAAACGCTTGTTTCCCAATCGGAAATTTACTGAGTATCCACACACCACTATTGGTTTTAAAAAAGCCTTTTTTTGTAATGGTTGACTGATACGGAAAAATATGCTGTAAACTGTCTTTAATAATACTTCTTGTGCTTTTCATAAAAGTTTCTTCGAGGACCAGCACATCCGGGTTTATACTTCTTATATAATCTGCAATCAAAAAAGCTCTTTCTGTCTGGCAGGATTTAAATATCATCGGTGGCACCATAAAAATATTCCACGCCATTATCTTGATTTCCTGCGCAAAAACAGCAGAAATATGAATTAAGAGACAAGCTATTATAAAAAAAAGTTTTTTCATACCCTGTAAAGTACAATTGAACGCTTAATTTTCACACTTATTAATAAACAATCTTTGTAAAGTTTACGTTAAAACACTGAATTATGATTATATTTGCAGCGTCAAAAATTTAATGTATATCATTAAAAATAATTGATGTACTAACAAACCTTTTAAATGTTTATTTATGTCAGCAGAAAAAATTACGATGAAAGACGGGCACCTGAATGTGCCAAATGAACCAATTATTCCGTTTATCGAAGGAGATGGAATAGGACCGGATATCTGGAAAGCATCTGTACGTGTGATGGACGCAGCAGTGGAAAAGGCATACGGCGGAACAAGAAAAATACACTGGAGAGAAGTTTTGGCCGGTGAAAAAGCTTACAAACAAACCGGCTCCTGGTTGCCGGATGAAACTCTATCTGTAATAACAGAAAATTTAATTGCTATAAAAGGACCTTTAACCACTCCTGTTGGTGGCGGTATCCGTTCTTTAAATGTGGCGTTACGTCAATTGTTGGATTTATATGCATGTGTTCGTCCTGTACGTTATTTCAGCGGTGTACCATCCAACTCTAAAGTTCCTGAGCAAGTAGATATGATTATCTTCCGTGAAAATACTGAAGATATATATGCCGGTATCGAATGGATGGAAGGAACAGTTGAATGCAAGAAACTGATTCATTTTTTACAAACAGAAATGAATGTTACCGATAAGATCCGTTTCCCGGAAACTTCTTCCATCGGTATAAAACCGGTTTCTTTAGAAGGTTCTGAGCGTCTGATTAGTTCGGCCATAAACTATGCACTGGCACACAATAGAAAAAGCGTAACCTTAGTTCACAAAGGGAACATCATGAAATTTACGGAAGGCAAATTCAAGGAGTGGGGTTATAAACTGGCAGAGCGTGAATACGGTGATAAAGTATTTACCTGGCAGCAATATGACAGAATTTTGGCGGAAGAAGGACAAGAGGAAGCAAATGCAGCTCAGAAAAAAGCGGAAACCGAAGGCAAGTTAATCATTAAAGATGCTATTGCGGATAACTTCTTACAACAAATTATCTTACGTCCGAGTGAATATGATGTGGTGGCAACTTTAAACCTGAACGGTGACTATATTTCTGATGCTTTAGCGGCATTAGTGGGCGGTATCGGTATTGCTCCGGGCGCCAATATCAACTACCTGACCGGTATGGCTATTTTCGAAGCAACACACGGAACAGCACCTAAATACGCCAATCTGGACAAGGTAAACCCAAGTTCTGTAATCTTATCCGGTGTGATGATGTTTGAGTTCTTAGGCTGGATTGAAGCGGCTGAATTAATCATCAAAGGCATGGAAAAAGCCATTGAACAAAAAACAGTAACCTACGATTTTGAACGTTTAATGGAAGGTGCTACCTTGCTGAAGTGCTCTGAATTCGGTGAAGCGATTATCAAAAATTTCTAAACAATTGAAATTATATACTATAACCCGGCACATTTTGCCGGGTTTTTCATTTTAAAAATTTAATTTATAAACTATCTTTATACAAACCATAGTTGTATGACACGATATGCTATTATCATTTTCTTTTGTATTTCCCTGCTGGGATGTAAAAAATCTGAACCTGCAGGTGAATCCTGTACGGTAGAAATTACGCATCAGTTCCGTAATCCATACACACTTTCAGCAGAAGTGATGCTGACAGGAAAAAAACCAACGCACCAGTACGTAAAATTTCAACTTTACAATATTTCACAATATCGTGCTTTGGAAGAAAAGGGTGTGTTTTTACTGGACCATCCGTTTGATGCAATCCCCGATAAAAATCTGCAGTATACAACAGATCATACCCGGCAATTCGGCGTGTACTACGGAGTAGTGCCATCCAATGTTAACCTATCCGCTTATGAATCTGAAAAGATAAGCGATTTAGATATGCCGGAAGCAAATCCAGCCGGCAGAAATTCAACACCTAAGCCGAGACAATTTGAAGGCACCATCACATTTTTCGATCCGGTGGACAGCATACAAAAACCATTAGAAGGGTTACAAGTAATTATAAAAGATTTTACTAAAACTGCAATCGGATTTACAGATCAAAACGGACACTTCGCTTTTTCAACACCAAGTATTGTTTCTGATACTGCAGAAGTATTGGTGCGTTTCGATAATGATTACCTGCAAATCCACGCCTTAGATGCCGGTGATTTGTTTGGTGTATTCAGCACAAATACATTCTCCCTCGGCTTTAGAAAACCCTGCGCATTTACCAATCTGAACATAGAAATTGGCAGACAGTTTTATGATGCTACTTTGCAACATTCCTGCGCTGCCCTTCATTCTTTAAATGAATTCAAAAGATTTGCAGTTGATTATGGCTTCCTGATGCCAACTAAAAAGTTCTATTTCTGGCTGGGCAAAGAAGCTCCTATCAGCACCTCTTATGCTACGCCGATGCTGCATAATATGACGCAGCAAAATATTTCTAATCCAACGCAACTGATTTCAAATTTATTTGGTATTCCGGAAGACATTGCAGACTTGCTGGCATTTGTCATTGGCGATCAGTTGCCTGATATTTATGCGCCTTATTATATGCGCTATGCAACAACGGCCAGAGCTTCCTTTATAGAAACGATGTTTCATGAATTATCGCATGCCAGTCATTTTGCGAAGGTTGGCCCTGATTTCTGGCTGCCTTATGTAGAATATATTTATGGTAACGGTGGGTACGGAACTCCTGATTTAGCCAATTCAGGAATTGTTGGTGTTTCTGAAGCATGGGCGGAAGATCTATCAAACATTGGATTAAACTATATTTACAACAAACCAAAATATTTAGGATATAATGAAGATCCGATTGTAGACTGGATTCCGTATGGTCTTTATCATGATTTAAATGATACCGGTACAAACGAATCTTTTGACAATGTTTCAGGTATTAGCTTTCCGCAAATATACAGCCAGTTTACTGTGGATACCAGAAGTCTGGCGACCATGAAGGCGAAACTTAAAACAAGTTTTCCTGCCCAGCAGGTAGGAATAGATAGTTTATTCAGTCACTATGGTTACTAAGCACAGGCTTATTAGAAATTTTTAACCAAATTGGAATCGGATTTGTAGTAAATTTGATATGATGAAGAAACTATTACTTTCCATATTACTT
>JADLAJ010000069.1 GCA_020848255.1 Chitinophagales bacterium | reverse complement strand
GAAACAGCAGTTATTCTGGAAAGACCAGTTGAGCAATGTCTATGGCAGCAACCTGCACGAAGGCTTGTTTTATGAGCCCTTGATGCGCGATTTAGAGGCATTCCTGACAAGCACGCAGGAAAATGTTAACGGAAAAGTATTTGTAAAACTGCAACCGTTTCGTTTTGATTTGATTGGCATCGAATCGCCATATGACTTGATGAGCAATAAATTCGGCAGCTACGGGGAAATGAATAATGCCTGGACAGGTGATGACGTGAAAGGATTTGCTAAAATATTCTCCAATCAGATGATGATCTGGAAGAAAGTCAGCGAAGAAAACAAGAAAAAATAATCGCTGTTTTTAGTACTTATCGTATTTTGCACGTATTCTGCTAAGGGTTTCAGGTGTCATACCCAAATAATTGGCAACATCTTTCAGTGAAACCCTGTTGGCTATATCACCGTACTGTTGTATAAACTCGTGGTATCTTTCTTCAGAGGATAGGGATTTAAAGGAAGAAAGGCGCTCTACATAACTTGAGTGAAAATGCTCCATCATAAATCGATATAAACGTTCAATCTGGTGAGATTTTTTGCATAACTCATCAAGATCTGCGTATTTTATGCGCAATAACTGCACTTCTTCCACCGATTCGTATACATGTGTTCCCGGTTTTTTGGTAACGTGTGTGAAATTTCCTCCAAACAATCCACCTTCTTTTTCAAAGCGTTCAATAACGAGTTTATCGTTTTTAAAAAAGTAAACTCTGATAATACCTTTGTGGATATAGTAGAAGTAATCAGCGATTTTACCTTCTTCTATAATCTCAAAATTCTTTTTATACGAAACTAATTCGAACAAATCAAGCAGCGCATCCAATGAATCAGCGTCTACCGGTGATGTTGCGGTTAGTGTTTGTCGTAAAAAATCTTTAGCCTGAGTTTCAATTAAATTTACAGCTTGTTTAGTCATCTCTATGTAGTTGCAAATGTAACTAAACTTTTTTAGTTGAAAAGGCTAAAAAATTGTCATATATCAATTTCTTGTTATTTTTTTAATTTTTTTTTATTGTCCTTGCCTCTTATTCTGCTGAGTGTTTCAGAACTAATACCCAAGTAATCTGCAACAAATTTCAGTGGTATGCGGTGTACAAATTCACCATAATGTTGCTGAAACAGATGGTATTTTTCATCAGCAGGCAATCCTTTTAAGTGATGTACTCTTTCCACATATTTTACATAATATTGCTCCAGCACTCTTCTGGCAGCACTTTCAATTTCATGATTATGTTTGAATAATTTTTCCAAATCGCTGTATTTGGTTCTGAGCAACACAACATCTTCGATGGATTCGTAAATATCGAATCCCGGTTTTTGCATAATATGACTGTAAAGATTACCAATAAACGAACCTTCCTCAGCAAACCAGTCTATTAGTTCTTTTCCAACGCTATGATAATACACTCTAATGATGCCTTTCGAAACAAAATAGACATAACTCGTAATCTCTCCTTCCTTAATAATTTTGGTATTTTTGTCTAAGGTTACTGATTCGAAAATATCCAGTATTTTTTGAAGATTTACTTCAGAAATATCTGTGATGCTTCTTATTGTTTCCGCTAAAAATTCTTTGGGTGGTTTCTCGGCTATTTTAAGGTTTCTCTTTGCCATCTTGTTTTTGTTATGATTTTAGTAAATTTACAAAATATTAACATGGCAAATGTCAATTTTGTTTTAATTCTATCATTTTTTATCAAAATATATAAATGCAACGTTTCGCTCTACTTATCAGCTTTTTTGTTCTTATAATCCCTGTTTTAGGGCAAAATCAGACACCTTATAAAATTCTAATTGTTACGGCACATCCCGATGATGAAACCGGATTTGCTGCTACAGTTTACAAAGTAACGAAAGAAATGAACGGTATTGCGGATCAATGTGTCATTACCAACGGAGAAGGCGGCTATAAATATTCCACCTTATCCGAAGCTTATTACGGACTGGAACTGACGGATGAAAAAACGGGCAGGGAAAACTTACCGCGCATTCGCAAACAGGAATTGATGAATGCCGGAAAAATTATCGGGATGCGTAATATTTTCTTTCTCGATCAGAAAGATGCACACTATGGATTAGATGAACATGAACCATTGGACACCACCTGGAATGTCTCTTTAGTTTCCACCCGACTGAAAGAAATTATGACTGTCACGAAATATGATTTTGTTTTTTGCCTGTTGCCAACACCCGAGACACATGCACACCACAAAGCAGCCACCTTACTGGCCTTGCGCACTGTACAAAGTTTGCCGGAAGCACAACGTCCTGTTATATTAGGTGTAACAGGGGCAATTAAAAATGATACTGCCGCCTACTCCTTCTCCCAATTAAAAGAATACACTGAATCAAAAGTGGAAGGCAATAAGCCAATGTATTTCTTTGACAAAAGCATAAAGTTTGGTTTTAAGAACGCATTTAGTTATAAAATAATTGTGAACTGGGAAATTGCGGAACATAAATCTCAAGGCACCATGCAACTGGCCATGAACCAGGGAGATCTGGAGCAATTCTGGTATTTCAGTTTAAACGGCGAGCAGGGAAAAGAAAAATGCCGTCAGTTTTTTGAGCAGTTAAAAATCATTCCGTACAAACCAAAAACATACTAATGAGTAAACTCATACGCGGTTTAAGTTTACGCCAGGCGGTTGCCATCAATATGATAGATATGGTGGGAATAGGCCCCTTTATCACCATTCCTTTTATTATCGGTGCTATGAACGGACCGCAATGCATTATCGCCTGGATACTGGGTGCGCTGCTCTCCTTTTGCGATGGCTGTGTATGGGCGGAATTAGGCGCTAAATGGCCGCAAGCCGGTGGCAGCTATGTTTTCCTGCAAAACTTATACGGCAAAAAATACGGCCGTTTATTTTCCTTTTTATACATCTGGCAAACTACCATACAGGCCCCCTTAGTTATCGCATCCGGAGCAATTGGATTTGCAAGTTATCTGCAATATTTAGTACCGCTGGAAACCTGGCAACAAAAAATGGTATCGGGTTCTTTAGTATTGCTGCTGATTGCTTTGCTTTACCGAAAAATTACAGACATCGGAAAAATTTCCGTGTTTATGGGTATGATTGTTTGCGGAACTATTTTGTGGTTAATATTCAGCGGACTAACGCATTTCAATTCAGGTCTGGCGTTTACGTATGCTGATGATGCATTTAAACTTACACCTTTGTTTTTTATCGGACTGGGCAATGCCAGTACCAAAACTATTTATTCATTTTTAGGATACTATAATGTTTGTCATTTAGGAGGTGAAATAAAAGAACCAGAAAAGAATATACCGCGCAGTATTTTCATTTCCATTTTCGGTATTACTATTTTGTATTTGCTGATGCAGATTGCCGTGCTGGGCGTTATTCCGTGGCAGGATGCAAAAGGCTCGGAGTTTATTGTAAGTACTTTTTTTGAAAAAATATATGGTACAGCTACGGCTAAAGTTGCCACGGGGTTGATATTATTTATCGCAATTTCCTCTTTGTTTGCGGTGATGCTGGGGTACTCCAGGGTGCCCTATGCTGCGGCGGTGGATGGCAATTACTTCAAGGTATTTTCCAAACTTCACCCGACAAAAAATTTCCCGCATGTCTCCTTACTCATTTTAGGAGGAGTCGCATTTTGCTTTTCCTTATTATTTAAAATGAAAGAAATCATTTCTGCCATTATCATCATGCGGATTCTGATTCAGTTTGTGAGTCAGAGTGTCGGAATACTATTACTGCATCAGCAAAAAAAAGAGATGCCTTTTCCATGGCGGATGCCTTTATATCCCTTGCCTGCACTGATTGGCATCAGCGTTTGGTTGTTTATTTTTTACACCGCAGAATTGCAATATAAATGATTTGCACTGGGAATTATTTTAAGCGGCATCCTGCTTTATTTTTTATTTTTAAGAACAAAACGAACGAACTAAATAAAAAAGCATCTTACTTATATTTTGCTCTTAATCGGCTTAAGGTTTCCTGTGTAAATCCAAGGTATGCTGCAATATATCTTAATGGAACCCTTTTCAATAAATCTCCATGTTCTTTCAAAAAATAAAGATACTTTTCATCTACCGTAATATATAAAACATTAAAAACTCTCGTCATAAAGAATCCAAAATACATTTCTATTTGTTTTCTACCTAATACCGCCAGAGACAGATTCTTATTCAAATAAGTTTCCATGACGCTGTATTTTATTTTTAAGACATAAGTATCCTCTAATGCAGTAAAATTCATAATATTTTCCCTGCCTGAAAAAATTGAATATGCAGGTACAAGTACCATATTTTCTTTTATAAACCAGTTGGATATTTCTTTGCCTTCTTTAATGTAATAAATACGGACCAGGCCTTTGAAATAAAATAGAAATTATCAGAGAATTCACCCTGTTTTAAAATAAGGTGATTCTTAGGAAAAGAATCCATTTCAAAGGCAGAAACTAATTCATCTAACGCTTTTAAATCTGTGTCAGGTGTTAATTGCAGAAAATAACTCCGTAACTGCTGCTGTCTTTCTTCAATTTTCAGTACATTAATTTTCATTTTAAAAATTTAAGTTAATGTTTAGATCGCAGCCTGCTTAATGTTTCCGGCGAAATACCGAGATAGGAAGCAATATATCTCAATGGCACTCTGTTTAATAAATCTGCATGTGTTTTTATAAATAAACTATAGCGTTCTTCTGCAGACAGAAACAGAATATCAAAAGTCATTTTCATAAATGCGGCATAATAGACTTCTACTATTCTCCTGCCCAGATATTCCAGTGAATGATATTTTGCATACAGAGATTCCAGTGTAGCATATTTTATTTTCAATACATACGTATCTTCCAGCGTTTCATAGTTAATAAAATTTTTATTTCCTGTTGCCAGTGTATACGCAGCTGCCAGCAGCATATCTTCTTTTGTAATCCAGTGGTTGATTTCTTTATTTCCTTTGATGTAATAATTGCGCAACAGTCCTTTACAAATAAAATAAACGTTGTCTGAAAAATCTCCCTCTTTCAGCAACAGATATTTCTTTGGAAAATCTGCCGGTTCGAATGCATTCACCAGTTCGTCTAATTCTGACAGATGGGTAGCCGGTGCTATTTTAAGCAAGCATTCTCTGAGTCTTGCACGACGTTCCTCCAAACTGATTTTTACTTTTGCCATATTTTATTTAATATTTAGCGCGCAATCTGCTCAGGGTTTCCTGTGTGATACCGAGATACGAAGCAATATATCTTAAAGGAACCCTGTTGACCAGTTCACTGTGATCTTTTATAAATATCTGGTAACGCTCCTCTGCGGAAAGAAACAATACATCATATGTTTTTTTCATAAAAGCAGTGTAATATTTTTCTACCAGTAATCTGCCCAGATGTTCCAGTGAATGATACTTCCCGTAAAAAGATTCCAGAACTGCATAATTTAATTTCAACACATACGTTTCTTCAAATGCTTCGTAGTTACTATAATTTTTTTCACCGGTAATAATGGAGTAAGCTCCAATTACTATCGTATTTTCAGGCACTAGCAGATTGGTAATTTCTTTATCTTCTTTTATATAATACACGCGTATTAATCCCTGGCAAACAAAATACAATGAATCAGAAATACTTCCGGCTGCATAAACTAATTGTTTTTTTGCAAAGCGTTCAAAAGTGAAATGTTCCAACAATTCATCCAATGCATCCTGATTCGTTTCCGGAGCAACATTCAGAAAATACTTTTTGAGATGATTTTTATATTCATCAATATTTATCTGCGGGTTCATCATTGTTTTAGTGATTAATGTTTTGCACGCAACCTGCTTAATGTTTCCTGTGTAATACCTAAATAAGATGCAATATAACGCAACGGCACCCTGTTTAATAAATCCATGTGATCTTTAACGAATAAACTATATCTTTCTTCTGCTGAAAGAAACAAGACATCAAAAGTTTTCTTCATAAAAGCACCATAATACGCTTCAATTAATTTTCTGCCCATGTGCTCCAGGGAATGATACTTTCTGTAATAGGATTCTAAAACCGAGTATTTTACCTTCAACACATAAGTATCTTCCAGCGTTTCATAATTGCTGTAATTGGGTTCACCGGTAAGTATGGAATAGGTAGCAGCGAACATCATATTTTCTTTAATAAACCAGTTGGTGATTTCTTTATCTTCTTTTACATAATAAATACGCACCAATCCTTCATAGACAAAATATACAGTATCCGAGTGTTCACCTGCCTTTAAAATCATTTGTTTTTTTGAAAATTTATCAACGGTAAACTGTTCGACCAACTCATTTAATTCTTCTATTACAATCTTAGGCGTGAGTCTGAGAAAATAATTTTTCAGTTGAATGCGGTATTCTTCAATATTTACGACGGGTTTTCTCATATTCTTATGGATTGTTGTTTTGCTCTTAATCGGCTTAAGGTTTCCGGCTTAACTCCTAAATGTGATGCTATATGTCGCAACGGAACTGTGTTCATGATAGCTGCACGTTCCCTGATAAATACGTCATAGCGTTCATCAGCCGACAAAAATAATTTATTATAATTCGATATTAAAAATGTTGCATAATATTTCTCAACTATCTTACGTCCAAGATATTCTATCTCATGATATTTGGATGACAAAGACTCTATACTCTTATAATCCGCAGCCAGACATACTGTATCTTTTAAAGCAACATGATAATCAATATTCGGTAGTTTAGTAAACAAGGTATACCCGTTTGTGAAAAATGAATTTTCTTCCTTAAAATCTGAAGTAATTTCTTTCCCTTCTGCTTGATAATATATTCTTACCAACCCGCTGATTATAAAATACAATTTATTATTTTCTGAAGCAGGTGGAATAATTACTGATTTTTTAGGATGCTTCTCTAATGCAAATACACTTAGAAACTCATCCATCTGGAATGCAGGAATATCTGCAAAATTAGTTATCAGATTTCTTAATCTGTTTCGATATAATTCTATGTCATGGGCTATTTTCATGTAAAATGCTAGAATTACCTACAATGTAGCATTTTTCTTGATTTATGTCAAACTTTTGGGTTAATTTTTAAAATGATTTTAATCAGTTATTAAATTTATCGTCCAAAAAACAACTAATTATAAGAAAATCAATTAAATAATATCTTATCTGTTAGAATTATTCTGTAACTGAAAACAATTGATTAAGTCGTAACAGAATGAAAATTCTATTTTATTTTGCCTCGTAGTCTGCTTAATGTCTCTGGAGCAATTCCCAGATAGGAAGCGATATATTTTTGGGGAACTCTGTTTATCAGACCGGATCGCTCATTCATAAATATTTTAAAACGTTCTTCGGTATTCATGAATAATATGTTGTAACTCACCCGCATGGATTCAGTATAATGCCATTCTACAATTTTTCTGCCCATACTTTCAAGTGAATGGTAGGCACTCAACATCAGTTCTACCTGATCCCAGTCTGCCACCAAACAAATAGTATCTTCCAGGGTAGTGAAGTAGTCAAAATTCTTCTGATGTGCATAAACGGCATAGCCGTTTAAAAAAAATGAATGAGCATCTCTGAAATCTGAAGTAATTTCATTGTTATTGATGGTGTAATGCATCCTGACAAGTCCGCTTACAATAAAATAGCCTTTTAGGTCTTTATTCTCAGGAGTGATAATATCCGTATTCTTAGGGTAAAACTTAAGGTAAAAGATATCAGCGAATTCATTTAACTCCATTTCTGGCACGTCAGAGAAATAAAGAAGCGATTTCTTTAGTATCCCTTTGTATAATTCGATATCATGAACGGTATTCAGCAATTACTGTAATTTGAAATTTAATTTAAACTTTTTATCAGACTAAATCAATAACAACTTTTACCATGCTAATAAGTTGCACTAAATTTCCTGATGAACGTCGAACTTCTCGAGATAATCTGATACTTTTTTTACAAACATACCGCCCAATTTCCCGTCTACTACACGGTGATCATACGTATGGGAAAGGTACATCATATGACGAATGGCAATCACGTCTTGTCCGTCCACCTCAATAACAACCGGTTTTTTGGTGATAGAACCTACTGCCATAATCGCTACCTGCGGCTGATTGATAATTGGTGTTCCGATAATATTACCGAAGGTACCGATGTTTGAAATGGTATAGGTGCCGTCCATCACATCGTCCGGTTGTAATGAGTTTGTTCTGGCCTTTACCACAATATCGTTCATCGCTTTAGCGATACCAAGCAAACTTTTCTGGTCGGCATTCTTCACTACCGGAACAATTAAATTCCCATTCGGCAATGCCGTAGCAATCCCAACATTTATATCTTTTTTCTTTAAGATTTTATCGCCGTCCACACTTACGTTAATCATTGGAAAATCTTTGATGGCCTTTGTTATTGCTTCTACAAAGATTGGCATAAATGACAAGCTGAATCCTTCGCGTTTCTGGAACGCATTTTTATTTTTTTCTCTCCACCGAACGACATTCGTGACATCGCATTCTACAAAGGAAGAAACGTGTGCCGCCGTTTTTCTGGAGTTGGTCATATGCTGCGAAATCAATTTTCGCATTCTGTCCATCTCGATAATTTCTATATTGGAGTCCTGAGCTTTTTCTTCTGCTTTCTTTTCCTGTACAATTTCTTTCTTAGCTTCTTCTTGTTTTTGAGGTGTAACAATAGCTGGCTGTGGTTTAATCAGCCCGTTTTTCTTTTGCTCTACGTAAGTCAGAATATCTTCTTTCGTCACACGATTATCTGCACCGCTGCCGGCAATTGTTTCCAGTTCCTGCATCGAAACATTTTCAACCTGCGCAATATTTAAAACTAAGGGTGAATAATATTTATTGGAATTTTGTATGCTACCAGTTGTATGTTGAATTTGTTCTTTAGCTACTTCTACTGTTTTTTGCACCTGCTGAACAGGCTCCTGTTTGATTTCCGGTTCCGGTTTTGGCGTTACCTTTTCAGTAAGCACTTCTTCCACCACTGGTTTTACTTCTTCCTTCACTTCTTCTTTCTTAGGAGAAGGAATATATTGTGTTGGTGCATCACCATCCACTTCTATAATAGCCAGAGGCTCTCCTACTCCTACAGCGACATTTACATCGTGCAATAATTGCTTAATGACACCCGTGACAGGACTCGGCACTTCCGAATCTACTTTATCTGTAGCCACTTCCAACACAACATCATGTTCGTTAACTTTATCGCCAACATTTTTATGCCACGTTAATATTGTTGCTTCAATTACGCTTTCGCCCATTTTAGGCATTAATAATTTATACTCAGCCATTGCTTAATCCGATTAAACTGTTTTATGTTGCAAGATACAAGACTTCAAATAAATTTTCAGTCATTTAACTGATTTAATAAGAACTTTCTCAACATCACCAATGCTACTACAGCCGATAACTGTATGTTTCTGTCACGATGACTGGTAAAAGCTAATTTTTTAATAATTGTTTTATCCTTTGTTCCGATTCCGATAAAAACCGTTCCGACAGGCTTTTCGGGTGTACCTCCTCCGGGGCCTGCCACACCTGAAATGGCAATGATAATATCTGTTTTCAATTGAGAGAATGCTCCGGCAATCATTTCCCCGACAGTTTCTCCACTAACCGCACCAAATTTTTCTAAGGTTTCCAGTTTTACTCCCAATACATCCATTTTGACCTCATTGGCATACGATATGATACTTCCTTTAAAATAATCTGAACTTCCGGCAACAGAGGTAATTAAATGCGCTAAATAGCCACCTGTACAGCTTTCTGCCGTGCCAAGTGAGAAATTTCTTTCCCGTAACAAGTGACCAATATTTTCTTCTAAAGAGTCCTCATCAAACCCGTAAATATATTCTTCTATACAAGAAACCACTTCTTTTCTGGCAGCTTCCACAAGAGATTGTAACTCCTCTTTATTATCCCCTTTTATGGTTAAACGCAAGCGTACTTTACCGATATTAGGCAGATAGGCAAGTTTGATACGTGGGTCTTTATTTTTCTCAAATTCAATTAACCGATCTGCCAGTTGTGTTTCTCCAACTCCTGCAGTAAGTATATTGCAGTGAAAAATATATGGCAAGGTATACTTTTCTTTGAGATATGGGATGACACCCTCTGTCACCATTCCTTTCATTTCATAGGGAACCCCCGGCATGGAAACAATCGTTTTGCCTTCTTTGGAAAAAATCATTCCGGCAGCAGTGCCATTTGTATTGGGTATTACCGTACAAACATCCGGCAGATAGGCAACGCGTTTTGTTGATTCATTGATTAAGCGTTTCCGCAATTCGAAGATTTTTTCAATATTCCGGTAAGCATCCTCATTAAAAACGAGCTTCCCGCCAAAATATTCACATAATACATCTTTAGTAATATCATCCGAAGTTGGACCTAAACCACCCGTAATTAAAACCACCTGCGAGGTTTTCAATGCATCATTCAGGCAATTTATGATATCGCTTTTTTCATCGCTTAGAGATACATGATGAATAACATCTATACCTATTTCATTCATTTTTTGCGACATCCAGTGTGCATTGGTATTCAAGGTTTGTCCAATCAGCAATTCATCGCCAATGCTTAGTATGGTACATTTCATTTAACTATCTTTATTGTGTTTAATTTATTCCTGTATGAATATGCAATCTATTCGTTTAATGCTTTTAATTTCTTTCTGCTTATTTCGTGTTTGGTATTGAAATTGCAATTTAATTATTATCTTGACAAATATTTTTTGATAAAGTTTAAAAGTGAATGTATGAAAAAGTTTTTGGGTATTTTTTTAATCTCCACATTATTATTTGGCTGTACGGCACAGCAAATTCAGGAAACAGTTGGCGCTGTATTAGGCACTACTTATGGTGATCCGACTGAACAAGAAGCAGGACAAGGTCTAAAAGATGCTTTAGGTATCGGCATCACAAAAGGCATGGGATTATTATCGGCTACGGATGGTTTCTTAGGAAATGACTTAGTAAAAATTCCATGGCCGGAGCAGGCTACGCAGGTAAAAGATGCCATGCTGAAACTGGGTATGCAAAAACAAGTAGACAACGTTACTGTTTCGCTTAACCGTGCAGCAGAAAAAGCTTCGGGTGTTGCTATAGATGTATTTGTGCAGGCTATCAAACAAATGACGGTGACAGACGCTATTCAAATTATTACAGGAGGAAATGGTGCGGGAACTGCCTATTTAAAAAAGACCACCACTCCTATCTTAACAGAAAAATTCAGACCGATTGTTGACCAGTCATTAGGTCAGGTAAACGCGACTAAATACTGGGGCGATGCCACTACTGTTTACAATAAAATTCCATTTGTAAAACCAGTAAATACTGACCTTACAGGATTTGTAACAGAGAGAGCACTGGAAGGGGTTTTTAAAATGGTAGAAAAAGAAGAAAACAATATCCGGGCAAATCCGCTGGCTCGTACCACAGATTTATTGAAAAAAGTATTCAGTTTTGCCGACCGAAATAAAAAATAAAAATCATGTCTCGAAAACCTCAACAAGGACCATTACAAGGTATACGAATTTTAGATTTAAGCAGATTATTACCGGGGCCATTGGCTACACAAATGCTGGCGGACCTAGGCGCCGAAGTAATAAAAATAGAAGATCCGAAAGCACCTGACTACAACCGGTTCTTTCCGCCGATGAAAGGTTCGCAATCGCTGAATTATATTAGTATTAACCGAAGCAAATTATCCATTACACTGGATTTAAAATCAGACGAAGGCAAACGTAAATTATTTGAACTCGTTAAGACTGCGGATATTGTAGTGGATTCATTTCGTCCGGGTGTATTACAAAAAATGGGCATCGATTATGAATCGGCGAAACAGCATAATGAGAAAATTATTTATGTGGCGGTGACAGGTTACGGATATTCCGGAGCATATAAAGATAAAGCGGGACATGACATGAATTACCTGG
>JADLAJ010000068.1 GCA_020848255.1 Chitinophagales bacterium | reverse complement strand
TGTACGGCTCTATCGGTTTGATTGCTGCTTTAGCAATTATTTTCGCCATTCTTTTCTGGAGTTATAAAAGCCGGCAGGAATTAAAATTACAGCAGCAGATTGAAGAAGACCGCTGGCTAACCCAACAGGAAGTGGCAAAAGCGGAAGAAAAAGAACGCAGCAGAATTGCAGCTGACCTGCACGACAATCTGGGAGTATACGCCGCATCTATCGCCTCTAATCTGCATCATATAAAAATTGATTCGCAGCAAAAAGAAAATCTGGTGGCACTGAATGAACTACGAAATAATTCACAAGCTATCGTTTCACAATTAAGTGATACTATCTGGGTGTTGAAGAAAGATGTCATCATTCTGACTTCTATCTGCGACCGAATAAAACTGCTCATTAGCAGGATACAGAAAAGCTTTCCAACTATAGAATTTAATGTATCGGAAGACATTGACAATGATCTGGAATTCACGGCATCACACGCCTATCATTTGTACCGCATCATTCAGGAAGCCATCAATAATGCGCTGAAACATAGCCAATGCAGTAAGATTGATATTCATGTCTATAGTCACGACAACTGGAGTATAAGTATTGCAGATAACGGCATCGGAATCAGTCAAGCATCCAGCCAATTAAAGGAAGGTGGCAATGGCTTAGTAAATATGCAGTCACGCGGTGCTGAAGTGGGCTGGACAATTGAATGGCTGAAAAATGAAAATGGCGGGACAAAAGTAATCATCGCTCCTACTACAAATTGATTATATGGTTTATAAAGAAAGTGATATAAATTTACTACGTCATTTCGAGGCACGAAGCAATCTGTCTATTTTTATTCAACAGATTGCTTCATGCATTCACCTTCTTGTTAATTCAATATTTTAAATGCATTCGCAATGACGTTTATTCAACAAAATAAATAACCAGACATGTACAGAATAGCAGTTACGGAAGACAATGCAATTAACAGAAATGTATTTCTGCAAAAAGCCAGAGAAATGCCGGATACAAAACTGGTATTTGTTGCCATAGAAGGAAATGATTGCTTAGAACAATTAAAAGGTTTACCGCACACTCATTTGCCACAAGTGATTTTTATGGACCTGGAAATGCCCAAAATGGATGGCATCGAAACGATACAAATTGCAAAATCATTATATCCCAATATTCATTTCATTGTACTAACGGTGTTTGATGATGATGATAAAATCTTTGAAGCGATTAAAGCCGGGGCTTCCGGTTATTTGCTGAAACATGAACCTGCAACTGTTTTGCAGGAAGCCTTAATCAATGTGATTGAAACCGGCGGCGCGCCTATGAGCCCTGCCATTGCACGCAAAACGCTGAAACTATTAAGCGGTGCGCAAACACAAGCTTCTAATCCAAATGAAAATAACTTTCCTGAATTTATAACAGAACGGGAAAAAGAAATCTTAAAACATACCATCAACGGCTGGGATGCTAAACGTATCAGCTCAGAACTGAATGTAAGTGTGCTGACCGTACGCAAACACATTGCCAACATTTATGAAAAACTGCACGTAAGTTCCAAAGCACAAATCATTTCACTGGCACATAAGAATAAGTGGTTGTAAAGAAGGTGTAAGGAATAAGGAGTAAGGAATAAGAAAGACTAAACCTCTTCACCATTAATATCTGTCGTCAGTACCTCACTCATGTAATCAAAAAACGGGCGCATGTTTTTGAAGGTCTGATTGGCGAGTTTTAAAAAATCCGATCCCAAGACTTCTTCGTCACTGAATTTTCTAACGAGCAAAAATTGCTTGTAGCGCAGCAAATCAATGCCGGGATGTGCGGCGTCGAAGCCTTTAGGAATGGTTTTTAATTGTTCGCCGCGCAATGTACCGAAGCTAGCTACAAAAGTTTTGCTGTTGATTATTTTACGCAGTGGTCTTTCATCAAAGGCGATGTCTTCACGGATACGTTTTAAGTCTTCCGAATTTGGGCCCCAGAAACCACCGGCCAGCCAGCTATTCCCGGGTTCCAGATGAAAATACAAACCACCGCGGCGGTATTTAGTAGCGCGACGATAGCTGCCGCTGAAATAGGTGTTGTAAGGTGTTTTATCTTTGGAGAAACGTACATCTCTGTAGATGCGGTAACAGGCTTTTTTGCCGGAGGGTGTCTCGATGACATCGTGTTTATTCAGCTCCTGCAATAAGGCTTCCGCAAAGTTTTCTATCAGTGTTTGCTGTTGTATAAATTCTTCTTTGTGGGCATTAAACCACTCGCGGTTATTGTTCTTCATTATCTTTTTTAAGAACGCAAAAGTGCTGGCGGGAATGATTGGTTTTGACATGAATTAAAGGTAAGAACTTTTTGGATTTTTTGTCTGCTTCGCGTCATCCTGAACTTGTTTCAGGATCTATTTTGTCTGGATTGGGATTTGTTATTTTCCGCACAAGTACGCCACGCTTATTGCTTTACTGCATACTTGCGCGAGTCGGGGTTACAATTCGCTAAAATTGTGAGAGCAGTTGGGATTACGAACACCCCTTATTTAGGTAATTTATCTTTCAAAAATGTTAGAGTCTTTGAAATATTATTTTTTGTTTGTTCTTCAAATTGAAAGAACTTGCGATTAATAAGTGATTCCTGAATAGTTCTATTAAAATGAGTCTTATTAAACGCTACAGCAGCAGGATAAACACTCTGAATAAATTTTAGAGATTCAGATTCATCAAAAAGTTTTTCCATATTTAATTCTTTCCAATTTACATCAATATCTTCAAGTGTAAATATTCTAGATTCAACAATAATTCCATATTTGTCAATATATCTTTTCTTTTGGGTATCTCCTTCCTTGTCAGAATCAAATAATATAATAAATTCTTTTCCCCAACCCATATATAAACTTATTAATGTATCTAAATTTCCAGAACCAGTGCTTGGCATTAGATTTATTTTATCAGCTTTCGAAAGTATAACCTCTTGAAAATAAGCTAAAGTATAATAATCATTTTTACCTTCTAAAAACACACAATTTGGTAATGATTCTAAATTACTTGGGATATAATCTAAAACATCAAGAATAGGTTGAAAATAGGCAGAATTATGTGGATGTTTAATTACAAAATCACGATAGGATTCAATAGTAACGTTTGTTTTTTTGATGTTATAACTTTCAGGGTCATCAAGTTTTAGTCCTTCATTTTTTACAACATATGTACTTTCTAGCCAATTAGGATTTATTAAGTGGTGGCTATGAGTAGTATAAATTATCTTGCAATTTTCCATCAAATTTTCAAAACTTTTAAGAAGTTGTTGTTGTGCTGAGGAGTGTAAATTTGATGCGGGTTCATCAAATAAAAACATTATATTCTTAGGAGTATCTTGTCTATAAGGCCTAAATTGAGTAAACAATAAAAATATAAAAAACCATCTAAACCCCAATGAACGTTCATTAATTTGATAAATTCCATCTTCTGCTTCAATTTCAAATTCTAAATACGAAAATCCTTCTTTATTTATTGCATAACTAATAATAACTTTTGTGTCTCTTATCTTCCTTTTAAATATCTTATTCCATGCTTCAAATATAACATCAGTAACTTTCCTTTCCATCAATTGAATAAGTCTGTCTAAATTTTTCTTTTGACTATCGTCTGTACTTTTAATCCTTTCTGAAAGATGAGTCTTTATATTTGTATCATTCCCCAAAGAGAACAATATATCTTGCATTAAATCAATATAAAACTTCTCTTTGTCATTTGGATCGTCTTTGGTTTCAAGGAAAATTTGTGTTGGGAAATCAAATAAAAAATTTGGAAAATAAAGTATACTCGGTATTAAAGTTCTACAGAATGTTGCCAGTTTTTTATTTTCTTCTGAATAATTTTCATCTCCTATATATATATATTCAGATTCATTATTTTTTAAACAACCAGAAAACCCAGACCACAAGCTCTTAAAATTTTGAAAAATTGAATCTTTAAAAAGATAATTTCGATAGTAGATTAAATATTCCTTTTCTTTAATTTTACTAAATATGGTTTCCTTGTTGACAAATTCATTAATCTTCAAAATATCTTCTGCCTCTAATCTAAGTTTTATTTCTATAGATATTTCTCCATTAAAATTATCTCTTTTACTTATTGGAATTAATTTATTAAAATCGGTAATAGTAGTACCGGGTAATCCCAAAGCACTCAAGCCTTGATTTGGAGGATTAAACAAATTCATCGCTTCAAGAATTGTAGTCTTTCCACTTTCATTTAAACCAACTAAAGTATAAATATTTGCATCGGGGGATTTATCAAGATTAAAAGTAATATCCTCAATACCTTTGAAGTTCTTTATTTTGAATTCTGTAAATTTCATAGTTTATATTTATGGTATACAATCAAATATAACAAATAATATAACCAAAACAAAAAAGCCGCTTCATCCGCGGCTTTTTATTTTGTTATTAACGTCGGAAGGGTTTGAAACCCTTCCGACGTTTGGATGCTAATACTCCTTCGTATCCAACCTGTTCACTTCGCTCCATCCCATGGCTTTGTAATCCATCGGGTCATTGCTGCCGTAGTAGTTACCTTTTTCATCCGTGTAGTAATGTTTGTAGTTATCGTCCAGTCGTACGCGCTCGCCGTTGTTGGGGTTTTCAAACTTCGCCTCTCCGCCCAGCACATCGCGGAAGCTTTCATTGTTTCGGTCATTAGACGCATTTCTGTAATCCGTAACACCCTGATGAATATTGTTCACCGCTTCTCTATACGCTTTCACATTCTCAAAATCTTTTTGTGCAATTTCGGCATTGGCTGCATTGCCTTTGCGGTTCATCGCATTGCATTGCTGCTCCCATTCAGGGTTGTACAACACCGTGCCGCGTATGTGTTTCAACACGGCGTAATTTTCGTCTAAATTATTTCCGGTAATGATGGCAGGAAACGCCGACCAGTTATAATAGATTTCACCGTTCATATTATTAGCCGTCAACTGAATGCCGCATTCCACACGAATGTTTCTGCCGTCTTGCGTGCGTCCATCAACATAAGCATGTCTGGAAGCAGGCTGTCCTTTGAACTGGTTTTGCTCGCCCAGATCCTGCTCATTGCTGATTTTAAAACTGATACCGTTTTGCTGAAGGCGCGACAACACGATTTGTTTGATATACACCAAAGGATTCATCGGCGGCATTTCAAAAGGTTGCAATTTTTGTTCCATACCCATAGAACGGCTGGTTTCTCTTAAACTGCGTGTGGTTGGTCCATCTGCATAAAAGTAGGGTGAGTAAGGTAGAATTTCTACCGATGAAGTATTATCTGTGGACACTGCTTTTACATAGACCTGATTGACGGGTGTTGAGCCATTCCAGATTCTCGTGAACGAATTTTGCGCCTGCCAGCCATTGGGTATCTGCAGCAATATCGCGGACATGTTACGGATACCTGGGTCTTTGATTTCATATCCCTGATAGGCGCCACTGCTGCCGTTTTCCGTGTTCGCATCACCTGTGATGGGTATCAGCTTTACGTATTGCATGCCATTGCTGGCCGTCATGATTTCCGCTTTATTGTTTTTTCTGGTGCAGAATGCGATTACACTTACTACAGCGAGGAAAATGAATACTTTTTTCATTTGTGAATTTTATAATACAAAGTTGTGTGGTTTTAGGTGGAGATGAAATACTTAGTTTGTAGTACACTCTTTGCCAGACCTCACCCGTCTCGCCAGCGGCGAGCCACCCTCTCCAAATGGAGAGGGATGTCAAGCAAAGCTTGACAGGGTGAGGTTAATCTGCGAATGCGTTATAAAATATTCTCAATAGATTCCTCACTGCGTTTGGAATGACAAAACGGTGTACTACAAATTATGTATTGTTACCACGATGCCGAATATCCAAATTTGTGTATTCAATAACTATAAAAATTATTCTTATGAAAAAATCAGCATTCATTAGCGTTCTGTTCTTTGCAGTATTCATTGCTTCCTGCACAAAAGAAAAACAAGGTACTCAGGAAGTACAAAATCAAAAAATTGCAGATGTCATTCCGGCAAAATACTTAGACACCTTGAAAAATCTGGGCATCACCATAAACGAAGGTCTGACGCCTCCGAATGTAGAAGGCATTTATGATATTAGTCCGGTGAAATCAAAAGCAAGCAATGTGCCGGGCGATGTGCCGGGTGCTATTTTCTTTGCCAATGCGAAAGTGAAATTTTATGAGCAAAGCAACAGTGATTTCAGCATAAGGCTGTTGGGCAAATCCATACTCAATATAAATGATTCGTCCATATCCACTGCCATCTCCGGCGCAGGAAATAAGTTTACTGTATATGGAAAAGTAAGAACCTATTCCGGCTCCAATACTGCCATCTTCGGCGTCGTATTTTCAGGAGAGAAAGACGGCAGCAGTATAAAAAATGTAGAATGGGGACTAATTAATATTGATGATTCACAAGACCCTGATCATGCATTTATTAAAGAAGGACAGGCTCGTTTACAATATGATACTGATTTTTCATCGCCGACTACCAACACATTAAGATTGTCGCTCAATCAATCAATAAAAATACTAAAAAGTTCAGGCGAAAAATAAGCATCACACAAAAACCATAATAACATTATTTTTTGCAGCCATTTGAAGACAAATGGCTGCTTTTTTATACCAAAAAGAATTAATTTTTATATGTAACTTTGAAAATCACTTTCTGAAAGAACGAAATCTATGCATCCGATATTTATTAGCAAAAATAAATTCCTGATACTTATTCTACTACTGATTATCAGTTCTTTTCATTCGTTCAAACTTAGTGCCAGAGAAAAACACAAAAGAAAAGCAGTCGTTGCAGAAGATACGGCTCCCTATAAAATAGTACAGGATACGGTCATCAACAATGCAACGGTAGAAACGCATCCGGATACCATTTTCAACAAAAAATACGAACTTAAAAGAATCATTACTTCCTCTGAAAAAGTGGCGGATACTACGTGGCAGACAAACAATGTCTACTCCGTTAATTTTCGCACCATTAATCATTATGATTATATCCCTACAGATCCGGCATACGGATACACGGGTAAAATCAAAATGATAAAACCTTATTCCTTCTTTCGTCCTTCTGAAAAACTGAATATCCCCAGAGTGGCATTTGTTTCAGGTATGATTGGAGGCTTGTATGCCGGAGCAAACGCGTGGTGGAGCAGTGCCTGGTATTCTAAGACTGAAAAAGATAAATTTCATTTATTCAATGATTGGGGTGAATGGAATCAGATGGATAAAATTGCACACAGCTTTAATTGCTATTTTGAATCTAAATGGCATTACGACTTATATAAATGGGCTGGCGTGAAAGAAAAAAATGCCATCTGGATTGGTATGTTGATGGGTAATGCGTGGCAGTTGTCTATAGAAGTGAATGACGGTTTTCAGAAAAAGTGGGGCTTCTCCTGGGGTGATATGGTGATGAATGTGAGCGGCAGTTTGCTCTTTGGCGTACAGCAGTATTTATGGCATGACCAGAGAATACAAATGAAAATCTCTGCATTCCCTGTAAACTACAGCAAATATAACGACCCTCAAATAAAAGAAAGAGCGGAGAAATTATACGGCACTTCCTTTACTGAAATTTTACTGAAAGACTATAATTCTATGACGTTCTGGTTTAGTGTAAGTCCGGGTTCATTTATCAGGAATCCTAAATCAAAATTCCCTAAATGTCTGCAGGTTTCTTTCGGATACGGCGCATCGGGTATGCTGGGCGGCTATAAAAACAGATGGAATAAAAACGACTTAAGCGGCGACGTGAGTCTTGACAATGTAGATCCGGCGGATATCGTTGACAGAAGCGATATTCAACGTTTGCAGCGTTTTTATTTCTCCTTTGATATCGACTGGACAAAACTGCCTGTGAAAAAACACTGGGCGAAAGGGTTGATGAAAGTTCTGAATATAATAAAACTACCGGCTCCTGCCCTTGAAATCAACAATAATAAAAACGGAAGCAAAGTGGCATGGCACTGGATGAAGTTCTAAAAGAGTCAAGACTTTAAGAATCAAGAATCAGGAATATCATATTTGCAGAAATCCTGGTTCTAAAATTAACCATCTAAATTATCTTATCATGATAAAAGAAGCATTACTGGAAATTTTTGAAAGAGATTTAGGGAAACTGAAAGAAGAAATCAGTTTATATACCGACGAAAACAATCTCTGGAAAGTGGAGAAACAAATCAGCAATTCCGGAGGAAATCTGGCGCTGCATTTAATCGGGAATCTTAATCATTTTATCGGTGCAACCCTTGGGAACACAGGCTATGTTCGCGAGCGCGATAAAGAATTTTCGGACAAAAACATTCCGATTCAAAAAATACTGGATAATATTGATGCGACAATAATTGTTGTTAAAAATACGTTGAGTAATTTACCTGCAGAAGATTTTGAAAAAGTTTTTCCTTTGGAAAAGCACGGACAAATTGTAAAAACAGATTTCATGCTGCTGCATTTACTGGCACACCTGGAATATCATTTAGGACAAATCAACTACCACAGAAGGCTGACTGAATAAATATTACTCATTCAGTTTTAATTTTGTAATTATCTTACTTCTCATGTTCATCACTTTCACTTCAAATTTTATGTAGAAGAGGTATGATAATACATATGCCATTGAAATCCATACGACGTAGCTTATAAAGATATGTTTCGCGGCATTAAAACCGATGATACGCAGGAGTATAATAACCAGTATAAAAAACGTACCATGCAGCAAAAACATGCTGTAAGATATATTGCTGGTAAACAGGATAAAATGATTGACAAAATTATTCTTGAATTTTATGGTCTTCAGACAAGGGAGAAACAGCATGAATCCAATAGGGCTCAACAGGTAATAAAACGTAAAAAAATAGAAAATGGTGAATTCACCCTCAACATATTTATTTGCAGTAAGCCAGTAATAAGCCATATTGGCCAGATAAATAATCAAGCCAATGACCAAAAACTTATAACGGTTATTGTGCCAGAAATCCTGATAAAAAAAGCATACATATGCTGCCAGCAAGCCAACGGCAATAGTATCCATTCTCAAAACAACTATCTCTTTAAATTTTGCATACTGTAAAAAAGTATGATCAGGGAAAACGTGATAGTAATAATAAATCTTCAAAAAATTACAGACTACAATATATAAAAGCACAATAGAAATAAAAGATTTTTTCTTGTTGAGCTTCAAAAAGTTGGTGATAAAATAGAAGATAATCGGGAAGGTAAAATAGAACCATTCTTCAATGGAAATCGTCCAGGTTTCGGAATAAAACTTCACATGATAATTGAAAAGGTTATGTGTAAATACATAATTTCCCACCGGGATATCAAACTTTTTAGTCACCAGTATTGTAAGCAGCACTAAAAAGGTCAGAATAAGATAATAACTCGGCAGCGTACGCACCCAGCGCATCACCAGAAATCTCGCCGTGTATTTTGGAGTTATCTTATCCAGTTTATGAATATCTTTCAAATGATGATAACCGATTAGAAAACCGCTGCACACAAAAAACATATCTACCGGATCCGGAAACGGAATTTTCTGATAATCCAGTCCGATGATACCTGCTGTTAATTGTAAAAAATGCATATGCATGACCAGTATCACGGAAAATGCACGAACGATATCGAAACCAAAATAACGTCTCTCCGGATGTGTATTAATTTTAAAAATTGACAGCATTTTTACTCGTTTAAATTTAGTTTCTCAATTATTTTCCGTCTCATATTCATAATCGGCAATTCAATTTTGTTAAAGAACAGATTGGATAAGAAGAACGTGGTAAACATCCAGAGTGCGTAAACAATAAACGTAACGGCGGGTATCATGTTCGGGTCTGCAACATGTTTGATGATTCCTGCGTAAATAACCACAAACAGCAACAGCAGAAAGGTTCCATGCAGCAAAAAAATACTGTATGAAATCAAACTGGTGTATAAGATAAAATGATTCGTGAAGTTGTTCTTAAATTTAATTGTCTTAAGATATGGCAGGCACAACATAATGGAAATCGGACTCACAAAATAAAATAAGGTGTAATGATAAAATGTAGCAAACTCTGTGTCTATATATTTATTCGTCCATGACCAGTAAAAGAAAATACTTCCTACATAGATAATTAATCCAAAGGGCAGGAATCTGTATTTATTTCGCTCCCAGAAATCATTGTAGAAGTAACAAATATAAGCTGCCAGCAAACCGATGGCAATCGTGTCAATTCTAAGTACTACAATTTCTCTGAATCTTGTCCACTGTTCGAATGTATGATCCGGGAAAACATGATAATAATAATAGACCTTAAGCACATTGCAAACAATAATATAAATCAACAAAATCAGCAAAAAGGATTTCTTCTTATTGATTTTAAGAAAGGACGTGATGATATAAAACAATACAGGAAAAGTAAAATAAAACCACTCTTCTATTGCGATGGTCCAGGTTTCTCTGAAGAACTTGGAACGGTTTTCATACAGCGACTGAACGAAAAAATAATTTCGAAACGGAATATCCAGATGTCTGGAAAAAAGCGCAAACAACAACACTAAAAACGTAAGCATGATATAATAACTCGGCAGTGTTCTTACCCAGCGCATTACCAGGAACCTGGCTGTATATTTTGGTGAAATAGCATCCATCTTGTGCACTTCTTTCAAATGCTGATAGCCAATGAGAAATCCGCTGCAGACAAAGAACATATCGACAGGGTCCGGTAAGGGCAGCATAAAATAATTGATTCCTAAAAACTGGCTGAAATGCTGCAGAAAATGCATCTGCATTACCAGCACTACAGAAAATGCACGAACAATATCGAAGCCGAAATATCTTCTTTCAGGATTAGTATTTATTTTAAAAATCGACAGCATATATACGTTCGTTACAACTTTCTGTTTGTAAAAATCCTAATCATTTAATTTTAATTTCTCTATAATCCACCTTCGTTTATTCATAATCGGCAATTCAACTTTATTGAAAAACAGATTCGATAAAAAGAATGTCAGTGATAACCAGATGATATACACCAATGCCGTAACAGCATACAAAGCGAGCGTACCGGTGATATGTTTAATGGCACCAAGATAAAAAGCAAATAAAATAAGCATCACTAATGACAGATGAAATAAGAATAAACTATACGAAATCAAACTTGTATATAAAACCAAATGATTAATGAAATTATTTTTAAACTTAATTGTCTTTAAATACGGTAAACATAATACTATGGAAACAGGACTCACCAGGTAATAAAACGTAAAATGATAGAATGTGGCAAATTCATTACCCTGTAAAAAATTCACCCAGCCCCAGTAAAAGAAAATACTTCCGAAATAAATTACTATACCAAACGGCAAGAACCTGTACTTGTTTCGTTCCCAGAAATCTTCATAAAAATAACAGACATAAGCACCCAGCAAACCGATGGCAATTGTATCAATTCTCAAAACCACAAACTCTCTGAAATTCAACCACTGTCCGAAGTTGTGGTTGGGAAACACGTAGTAATAGTAATAAATCTTCAACAGGTTACAAACGATGATATAAAATATCAGGATGTATAAAAATGATTTCTTTTTATTGATTTTAAGTAATGAGGTAATGAAGTAAAAGAATACCGGGAAAGTGAAATAAAACCATTCTTCAATGGAGATAGTCCAGGTTTCTCTGAATATTTTTGAACGCTGTTCGTATAAATTCTGTATGAACAAATAATTTCTCATCGGAAAATCCAGATGATGCGTTACAGAAGCAGACAGCAGTACGATGATCGTAAGTACAATATAGTAACTGGGCAGCGTGCGTACCCAACGCATCACCAGAAAACGTGCAGTATATTTTGGTGTTACCTCATCCATTTTATGTACATCTTTCAAATGCTGGTAACCGATTAAGAAGCCACTGCACACAAAGAACATATCTACCGGGTCGGGCAATGGAATCATAAAAAAGTTAAGCCCTATAGAGGGACTAAACATTTCAAAAAAATGCATATTCATGACCAGAATTACAGAAAAGGCTCTGATGATATCGAAACCGAAGTATCTTTTTTCAGGATTGGTATTTATTTTAAAAATCGACAGCATCTAGAGGTGCATCATTTATTTTTTGAAAAATTATTGGCTAAAATAGCATTTAGTAAGTCAATTGAGCAATAAAATATAATTTTTTTTGATTTCAATGACTATCAGACCGGCTATTTGCTGATAAACAAAAAAGGCTCCGACAAATCGGAGCCTTTAAGAATTTTAGTATTTTTTATTTCACAAAAATATTTACAATAAAATAGGTAATGGCAGCCAGTAAGGCACTTACCGGTATGGTCAATATCCACGCCCACAATAAGTTGACGGTAACCCCCCATCTTACAGCACTTAAACGTTTAGTAGCACCGACTCCAATAATAGAACCTGTAATCGTATGCGTAGTCGAAACCGGAATACCCATTTGCTCTGTTAAGAACAAGGTGGTAGCACCTGCTGTTTCCGCACACACACCTTCCAGCGGTGTAACTTTAGTGATTTTAGTACCCATCGTTTTTACAATCTTCCAACCGCCACTGAGGGTTCCTAAACTTATTGCTAAATAACAGGATAATGGCACCCAATCCGGCATGGCTTTAATATCTACGATATTACCGTTTGCTATTAAAGCTGCTGCAATAATACCCATTACTTTTTGCGCATCGTTACCACCATGTCCGATACTGAATGCTGCAGATGATAATAATTGCAATTTCTTAAAATTATTAGCAGTACGCTGTGCACTTGGTTCTTTGATTTGTTCTGTGTAAATAAACGATAAGATAATCAACAACAACATTACAATCAATCCGTAACGGATGATTCGGTTGTTTCCTTTATCCATTTCTTTCGCCAGATCTTTTTTGATGTCTACTTTTACCATTTTGGTGAATTCCTCCATTTTATTGGGCTGTACCAATCCTGTAGCCACCATGGCTTCCGCCATTTTATCCTGCCCTAAATCACTATGTTTTTTGGTTAAAGGTTTTAAAGAATCGATGGCAATCTTGGCAAAATTATATGCTTGTTTTTTTGTAGTATCTTTTTCTGCCACAATTTTCAAACGCTCTACTTCAAAAAATAATTTCAGTTTATCTTCTATGCGGGAAGCAGTCACCATATTTAAATCTATATTTTCAGCTATTTCATCTGAAACTACTTTACTTCCTTTGCTTTCATAATACTTAATATATTGAAATGATTTTTCTGCATTGGCTTTTGCTTTTGCCAGCTTCTCTTCATTTTTAGCTTTATCTTCCGCTTTTTTGGGGTCGGCAATATCTTTAGTATATTTATCTACTCTGAAAAACTTCTCTATATTCTCGTCAATTTTTACTTCTTGAAAATGAATAAAAGTAAACCAGATAGCCACACAGGTGGTAAGTAAAATTGCCGTTTTAATCCAGGTGTTTCTGTTCATCATTACCAGCGTATAAAACATGGAAATAACCATACCTATTAATGGCGCCAGAAAGATAAAGGCTATTGTTTTAAGTACTTTTCCGCTGTCAATAATATCCTTTACTGGCATGAAACCGTGATTCTGAATAAATGCATGTGTGATTGCAGCTCCGGCAAATCCGCCAATCAGTGTATGTGACGACGAAGACGGAATACCGTACCACCACGTCAGCAAGTTCCAGATAATGGCCGCTATTAGTCCGGCGAAGATAACCGGCAAGGTAATGAATTCCTTATTTACAGTTTTACCTATGGTGTTGGCCACCGCATGATCCTGAAAAATAAAGAAAGCTACTAAGTTAAAGAAGGCTGCCCAAAGCACAGCCTGAAAAGGCGTTAACACCTTTGTGGATACAATGGTAGCAATAGAATTGGCTGCATCGTGAAAACCGTTGATGTAGTCAAATACTAAGGCAAGTATGATAATGATAAATATAAATTCCATAAATTAATGTTGATTGATGAATGTTGAGTGTTGAATTAGCATTGAACTATTTCTACTTATTACTTACTCCTTATTACTTATGAATATTTAATAACAATGGATTCAATAACATTAGAAGCATCCTGACATTTATCGGATACGAGTTCCAGTTCTTCGTATAAATCTTTCATAACAATAATTTTCACCGGATTCTCTTTATTGTTGCGAATCAAATCACCCATTGCGTCATTGTACAATAAATCTACTTTTGATTCGTAGCCATGTATTTTCAAACAAGAGTCTGTTACCTTGTGCAGGTTTTTCATATCTCTCAGACCGAAAATGGCATTTCTGAGTTCTTTTACAGATTCGTTATTCAGTTCAGCAATTTTCAACACATATTCATTGAATTCCGTGAATTCGTAATTTTTCATTTTATTACCTACTTCATCAATATAATCTACCACATCATCCATGGCCGCGGCTAATTCATGAATATCTTCTCTGTCGAAAGGAGTGATGAAGTTTTTGCTTAACTCCACATACAGGTTGTGCGCCACGTCATCTGCCTGGTGTTCCAGGTGTCCTGTTTGAGCAAGCAGTTCAAAGCGTTTAACATCTGAAGCTTTCATTGCTTCCAGAAATATTTCACTTATCTGCACGGAAATATCTGCTGTTTTTTCAAAAAGGTTTTGAAAAATTTTGTCTTTTGGTTGAAAGAATTTTAAGATTGATAATGACATAACTTTATTTTTAGTTGTTAATATTTATGATTAAAAATTTACCTGTGCCTGAATTCTGATTGAATTTCCTTTTACGTGATTGTTTTGCAATGTATGATCTTCAAAGCGTCTGTTAGCATAAGAATAGGCTGCCACCAATTCAAATTGCTTAACGGGTTGCCATTCGAATCCAAGTTCATACTCCTGAACGGTGTAACTTCTGGCATCTAATTCATGCTTCTTACCACCATCATAATATTGTGCCCGGAAATATGGAATCAATATTTGTTTTTTGATATGCTGAATGTACGATAATGTAATATAACCACCATGTAATTTCTGAATTTCTATGGAATCTTTGACTTTATTATATTCAGGACCTCTTCCGAAATTATATTCTGCCTGAATACCAAATGGTTTTGGATATAAAATAAAAGTTCCTGCTATGCGCTGGTCTGTATAATCTCTTTTTTCTGTGACACCTGTACCTGTACTAACCAACTCTTTTGATACGATATACTTTCCGCTATATCCCTGAAATGACATTTCCAGAATCTGTTTCTTTACTTTAAACGGATATGTAACACGGGCAACCACATGAGGTACTTTATTCAATTCAGGTTTATTAGCCGTCTGTCCGTTGTAGATACCAACTCCAACAATACCATAATCACCGGAACCTTTCAGTCCTTCTTTTACAAGAATGGAAAACAACTCTCTCTTTGCTTTCGGAGCCCAGTAGAAAAACACCCCTAAATCCCGTTCATTTGTCACTGCACTGTTTAATGCATCATTTCTGTCAAATGGCAGTCTGTTCTGGCTGGATTGCATATTTTCAAAACCATAGGGTACTTTGCTTTGCCCCACCCTGAAACGAAACTCATTATTTTTATCTACTCCAACATCAACATAAGCATCACGCAATTGTGCAAAATGTAATGCAGTGCTAGAAGAGGCACTTGCAAAATCCGGTTGAATATAAAAATAAACTCTTTTACCAATGTGTCCATATAATATTATACGCATACGACGAATAGAAAATCCACCGGTTTCACTCCAGTTTCTATCACACTGTTCGCATTTCAGCTTAGACTCTTTTTCCAGAATGGCATTATACCTGAATTGTGCATATCCGCGGATAGCAAACGATTCGTACCATTTTTTTTCTGAAGTTGATTTATCATTATTTGCCGGCTGAAACTCTTCTGCATAAGAAGAGTTATACCATTTTTTAAATGCGTTGTATTTTGTGTGCGGTTTTTTATCTGTTAAAACAGGTTTCATATTTCCGGTGTCTGCAATTTTTAACGTATCATATTTACCTGAATTTAACAAAGAATCTGAACTGTTAGAATAGGCTTGCTCATTCCCTTTTAAAATCCAAATTAACATAAAAGCAAAAATGCTTTTTTGAATAAATGTTTTCATCTGTATGTGTGTGTTGGTGTGTGTGTGCAGGTTTTTTAATGATGCAGGAAATAAAAAACGACGAACTCAAAGTCGTCGTTATTATAGTATTCTTTGTGTGTGGCAAAGTATTACGCTTTTGATTAATTTTGTTTTGATTTCCTGAAATCATTACTGCAAAGTTCATCAATAAGTGTTAAAGTTGGTATGATATAAATCATGCTGACTTTTAAACAGTTGAAAATGAATTTAATTTTAAATTGTTAATTAGCTCATATTCAATTAAATACATTATTGTTTTTTGTGCAAATTAACTGTAATGTTCATGAATGGCAAAAAACGTTCACAAAATATTCACAAAAAGTATCCAAAAAAAACTAAGTATCACATTATGTTAAGGAATCACGCAGAATGAACTATCTACAATAAAAATATGTTAATAGATCGTGTAACTATAACACAATCAGCAAAAAATTATGCATCTTGCGTAATTTTAAAACGAATTTTTCTTTTTTGAACAGAATTATAGCTATATTATTACTTTTAAATTTACTCTTGTTTATCATCCCGGTAAACACCGATAAAAGTATTGCCAAACAATTTACCACTTCAATGCCTGCTGAAGAAGAGCAAGGCAGTTCAAAAGGTACAGATATCAATGAATTTGGCATAAAACTCTTACAGCCTGTAAAGTATTTTAATTTCTCAAACGATGTATTTTACAGGATTTCCAAAGAGAAATTTGCTCATTTTCATCTGCATGTTCCAGCGGTAGACTGGCTTGACACTTTTTCGCCTCCACCAGATTTGGCGTAACCTTTTTATTTCAAATCTTTGACGATTTTTTGTCTCAGTAATTTCCATTTTTTTATCCAAACAAAATTTAAAGTTTATGACTTCTAAAAAAGGTATGTTATCAAACCTGAAATCAGATTTACCTGCAGGAATTGTGGTATTCTTGGTTGCCTTACCATTATGTTTAGGTATTGCACTGGCGTCCGGTGCACCTTTCTTTTCAGGCATGATATCTGGAATTGTAGGCGGTCTGGTTGTTGCCGTCATCAGTAATTCACAGTTAAGTGTCAGCGGACCTGCAGCAGGTTTAGCTGCTATAGTCCTGCTCTCAATTCAACAACTGGGTGCATTCAATATTTTTCTGCTGGCTGTAGTATTGGCAGGTGTAATACAGGTGATTCTTGGTTTTTTGAAAGCCGGAACTATCAGTAATTATTTCCCGTCTAATGTAATTAAAGGTATGCTAACAGCAATTGGAATTTTAATTATCCTGAAACAAATTCCTCATGCTTTTGGCTATGATGCAGATATAGAAGGCAATCTGGATTTTATTCAGACAAACGGAGAAAATACCTTTACAGCATTTTTGCACCCGCTACAGCACATCAATTTAGGGTCTACACTGATTGCTGTAATAGCTTTAATAATATTGTTAGTTTGGGAAAAACCATTTATTAAAAATAAAATTGGATTTATTCCAGGTGGATTGGTTGCTGTTTTTGTAAGCGTAGCATTAAATGAGTTATTTTTAAGTACAAATTCTTCATTAGCACTGACAGATAAATCTCATCTGGTAACTGTTCCTATAGCTAATAGTTTCAGCGATTTTTTAGGATTTTTTACTTTTCCAGATTTCACGCAAATCACCAACATGCAGGTCATTACCATCGCTGCTACTATAGCCATTGTTGCGTCAATTGAAACTTTATTATCTATTGAGGCAGTAGATAATATTGATCCGCATAAAAGAATTACATCAACTAATTTAGAATTAAAAGCACAAGGTATTGGAAATATTGTTTCCGGCTTAATCGGCGGATTACCGATTACGAGTGTGATTGTCAGAAGCTCTGCTAACGTAAATGCCAAAGCTGAGACAAAGATATCTGCCATGTTTCACGGTTTCCTGCTGCTGATTTGTGTTGCATTAATTCCAACCTTATTAAATAAAATCCCGTTAGCTGCACTGGCAGCGATACTTCTAACGGTTGGTTACAAATTAACAAAAATATCCATTTACAAGGATATGTTTAAAAACGGAAAACATCAATGGATACCATTTATTATAACTGTCATAGTTATTGTCTTTACAGATTTACTGAAAGGTGTTGGTGTTGGTTTGGCAGTCAGTATTTTTTTTATTTTAAAAGGGAACCTAAAGAATGCATATTTCTTCCACAAAGAAGATTATCATAAAGGTGATAAAATAAACATTCAATTAGCAGAAGAAGTATCGTTTCTGAACAAAGCAAGCATTAAACAGACGCTGGCCCATTTGCCGGAAAACTCATTAGTCACCATTGATGCATCAAAAACTACCTATATTGACTATGATGTACTCGAATTAATACGTAATTTTAAAGAAACACAATCAAAAGAAAAGAACATAACGGCTTTGCTTACAGGCTTCAAAGAAGTCTATAATATAGAAAACGACAGTCATGTTAAAACTCTTCATGATAATAAACAATAAAAAAAAATGAAAACACATACAAAAGAAACACAAGATATTTTAACGCCCAGACTGGCGATGCAAATTTTAAAAGAAGGAAACGAAAGATTTGTAAAAAACCTGAAACAGCAGAGGGATTTACTGCAACAGGTAAATGATACGAGAGATGGGCAATGGCCTTTTGCAACAGTACTAAGCTGCATAGATAGCAGAACTTCTGCAGAACTTATTTTTGACCAGGGCCTGGGTGATATTTTTTCTGTGCGCATAGCCGGAAATATAGTGAATACGGACATCTTAGGAAGTATGGAATTTGCTTGCAAGGTAGCAGGTTCCAAATTAATTGTTGTTTTAGGACATTCCAAGTGCGGAGCAATAAAAGGTGCCTGTGATCATGTAGAAATGGGCAACTTAACCGAACTGCTATCAAAAATCCAACCTGCAGTTTATCAGGAAAATTCAACTAAAAAAGACAGGACTTCAGCTAATCATTCATTTGTAGAAAATGTTGCAGAGATTAATGTAAAACGATCTGTCAAAAGCATTATCGAACGAAGTTTTATTTTAGAACAGATGGTGGAAAACGGAACTGTTGGCATTATAGGTGCAATGTATAATATTGAAACAGGTATTGTTGAATTTTATAATGACGTGCTATTTATACGTGATGAACAGAATGCAAATTTTAGTGTTGCTGAACTGAGACATTAAAAACTATATAATAAAATAATGCTGGACGCAATCATTCCATTAATTTCCTTAATTTCCTTAGAAGTAATTCTTGGAATAGATAATATTATTTTTATCTCAATATTGGCGGATAAATTACCGGAACGTCAACGGAATAAACTCAGATATTGGGGTATTGGTTTGGCTATGGTTATGAGATTATTACTATTAGCATTTATTTCATGGATATTAAAATTAGATCACACACTTTTTACTGCTTTACAAATTGATTTTTCCGGAAAGAGTTTAATATTAATTACCGGCGGTTTGTTTTTATTGTATAAAAGTACCATAGAAATTTATCACAGATCAGAGTTGCCCAACGAAGAATTACCGGTAATCCCAAAGGAGGGGAATTTTAAAAGACTGCTTTTAGAAATCATATTACTGGATCTTATTTTTTCTATAGATTCTATTATTACAGCTGTTGGCATGGTGCAGGAATTGTGGGTAATGTATACGGCGGTAATTGTTACCGTTCTTATAATGCTAATAGCATCAAAACCAATCAGTGATTTTATTAAAAAACATCCGTCATTTAAAATTTTAGCATTATGTTTTTTAATGATGATTGGCGTTTCGCTTTTAGCTGAAGGATTTCAGTTTAAAATCCCGAAGGGGTATATATATTTCGCTATGGCTTTTTCCTTTTTGGTGGATATTATTCAGATGAAAACTATCCGTCCATCAAAAACAGAAAAAATTAAATTCTAGATTTATGTCAGAAAAACAATTTGATGAATACCATATCCTTCATGAGCTGAAGCATTATTTGCCCTCACAGACTCCGCTGAAAGATTTCATTCATCATAATTCATTGCATGCTTTTCAGCATATGAAGTTTTATAATGCTATTTTTAAGGCATCAAAAATATTCGGCTATCAGGCAACACTGCAACTGGATGAGTTTAGAACGCTTTATGAAACCGGCAGAATCAATGATGCGGTTTTAGATAAAATAATTACTGAAAGAAGAGGCAAAGATCAGCTTTCGGAATGGAAACGAAATGTTTTGTCTAAAAAATACGATGATAGTATTACACCACGAATTGGCATGCTCAGGAGTCAATGGAAAGAAATATACCATCTAAACCTAGACAATTCCGTACAGCCTTTTTTATTTCGAATATTAGCCGGTTATCTGGATCAGGGAATTTCTATCTGGGAATTCCCACATAGTGAACAAGGATTTCTTGCCGCAATCAGAGCCTTGGAAAAGAATAGCTTTACCAGTTTTTTTAAGACCGGACGTGCAAAGAAATTACTGCATGAAAACATCACTATTACTGATTTACTGAAAATAATAGTTGGTAATGAATCTTACTTCAATCAATATATTTTTGATCAGCAATTCAGTCACCGCGGCTGGTCGGGTATGGTGGCTACCATTGAAGAAAGACCGGACACTTTATTCGACACCAGAATTATTTCGTTAAACGATGTCATTATTTTAGAGCTGTTACTGGAGATTGATACTCTGGATGATCAATTAGGAAAAAACTGGCAGCCACTTTCAGTACATCTGAATCAACCGCCGGTTGATTTATTTGAAGATGTGCCGGTGACAGAATTGCAGGAAGTTTTCAAGATTTTGCAGGATGCATTTGAATGGAGTTATTATGACGTAGTGTTATCGGGTATTTTATTAAACAATCAGCAAAACAAAAGCCAGATCCCTTCAAAAAGCTTTCAGGCCATTTTTTGTATTGATGAACGGGAATGCTCCATTCGCCGGAATATTGAAACTGCAGATCCTGAAGGTGAAACCTTTGGTTGTCCAGGTTTCTTTGGTGTTGAATTTTATTTTCAGCCCCAGGGTGCAAAATTTTACGACAAATTATGTCCTGCACCGGTAACCCCAAAATACCTGATAAAAGAAACGAATGTCGAAAGAAGCCATGAGCATGAAACATTGTACACACAAAAAACGCATACTTTTCTGACTGGTTATTTCAGTACGTTTATACTCGGTTTATGGTCGGCAGTACGTTTACTGCAGCATTTATTTAAACCAAAAATGAGTCCGGCAATTTCCAATGCCTTTGCACATATGCATAAGGAAGCAACACTCACCATTGAGAATAAAGATATAAATGACATTGAAAACAATTTACAGGTTGGTTTTACAGTGGATGAAATGGCAGCAAGAGTGAATGGTCTGTTAAAAGGCATTGGATTGATTAAAGACTTTGCTTCCGTAATATACGTTGTGGGTCATGGTTCCAGCAGTGCCAACAATCCACATCACGGTGCTCATGATTGCGGTGCATGCAGCGGCCGTCCAGGCTCTGTAAATGCGCGTGTCTTTGCCTTTATGGCTAATCATCCGAAGGTGCGTGAGTGTTTGCAGCAAAACGGCATTACCATTCCTGAAGCCACACAGTTTGTAGGTGCCTTACATGATACGGCAGCTGACCGCATTGAATATTATGATACAGAAATACTGTATGCATCCAATAAAGAATTGCACAAAAAAAACAGTATCTCCTTTGAATATGCACTAGACCTTAACGCTAAAGAACGTTCGCGCAGGTTTGCCTCCATTAACACGAAACAGGATATTAAAAAGATACGAAAAGCAATTTTAGACCGTTCGGTTTCCTTATTTGAACCACGTCCTGAATTAGGACATGGCACCAATACGCTTTGTATTGTAGGTGAACGGAAAATAACCAGAGGATTGTTTTTAGACCGCCGTGCCTTTTTAAATTCATATAATTACAAAACCGATTTAAACGGAGAACTGCTGACCGGCGTGATGCGGCCGCTGGGTCCGGTCTGCGGTGGCATCAATCTGGAATATTATTTCTCCAGAGTGGATAATCAGAAATTAGGTGCAGGCACCAAATTGCCTCATAATGTAATGGGATTATTTGGTGTTGCCAACAGCAGCGACGGCGATTTGCGTCCGGGTCTACCCTGGCAGATGATAGAAGTACATGATCCAGTTCGATTATTAATCATCGTAGAACATTATCCGGAAATCGTTTTAATGTCTATACAATCTTCACCGGAAATGTATGAGTGGTATATCAACGAATGGGTACACGTTGCCGCCATTCATCCGGAAACCAATACTGTTTATTATTTTCAGGACGGAGTGTTTAAGCAATATCATCCATTCGACAATAATATCAGCACGGTCAATGATGTCCATATGATGATTGAAAATGCAACTGAGATGGAAACAAATAATATCGTTCACGCTACGCAGGAAAACATGCCGGTCTACCTTCATAAATAATCAACATGAAACATTTACTTCAGATCTTTGTATACTTACCACTATTGGCATTCTTTATAAGTTTATTTATTGATAAGAAAAAAGAAAAATCACTCGCCAATATCGCTATTGCCTCCATTGGTTTGCATTCTCTGGTATTACTGATAATTGCCGTATTATGGATGCTGGACAAGTTTATCACGATAGATTACAAACATCTGGTATTATATAAATCCGAAAAATTTGAATTTTTTATTAATTTCTATTTCGATACCACTACTGCTGTTTATGCTTTAGTAGGCTCTTTGATTTCTTTATCTGTTACAGTTTTCAGCAAATATTATATGCACCGGGATGAGGGATTTAAACGGTTTTTCAACACTTTACTTTTCTTTTACCTCGGATATAATTTTGTGATATTTTCAGGAAATTTTGAAACTTTATTTATCGGCTGGGAAATCTTAGGCCTCACCTCCTTTTTATTAATCGCTTTTTACCGCGACCGGTATTTGCCTGTGAAAAACGGACTGAAGGTTATTTCGTTGTATCGTTTAGGTGATGTTTGTCTGATTGTTGCGATGTGGATGGCTCACCATATTTTTCACAAAAATATTACATTTAATGAACTGCATAATGCAGTTTTTTTAAATGAAGTCATAGCAGAGCATCCTTTATACATCCAAACTATGTGTTTATTAATCGTGATTGCTGTTTCTATAAAATCTGCTCAATTACCCTTTTCTTCCTGGTTAGCCAGAGCAATGGAAGGACCAACTGTCTCGAGTGCTATTTTTTATGGTTCACTTTCGGTTCATCTGGGTGTTTTTTTACTCATACGAACTTTTCCCCTTTGGAACAACATCCTGCTTATAAAAGTCGTTTTAATCGCAATAGGGATATTTACAAGTATCATCGCATCTGGCATCGCCAGTGTACAATCCTCTGTAAAAACACAGATTGCCTATTCATCCATAACACAAATCGGTATCATGTTTATTGAAGTGGCATTAGGTTTTCACATACTGGCACTGGTGCATTTTGCGGGAAATGCTTTCCTGCGCACCTATCAGTTGCTTGTTTCACCGTCCGTACTGGGTTATCTGATTCACGATATGGTGTTCAGCCATGTTCCTACACAGCATGCTTCAGAAAACACAACCATTGCAAAATTAAAAAACACGATTTTTATATTAAATATCAGAGAATGGAATGTAGATATATTCTTGTATAATTTTTTGTGGAAGCCATTTAAATGGATTGGAAACCGGTTTAATTTTATCGATAAAAGTATTAGTATAGCGATAATCAGTTTGCTATTTCTTACCGGAATCCTGCATATTATTCTGGACGAATTCCTGCCAACTTCTGTAATCTTGTATTTAGATGTACTTTATGCTTTTTTAGCTTTTATATTTATTGTAAAGGCGTTTACAGAAAGAAAAAATGCGATTCGTGCCTGGCTGCATATCATTGGCAGCCAGCTGCTGATAGCACTCGCCATTTCGATGAATGAACACATCGACTTCTTCCATATTTTCTTATACTTAAGCGGCATCCTGGTGGCTGCCATTGTTGGACTTGTTTGTCTATTAAGAATAAAAGCGATAGATAACGACATTTCTTTAAATCAATTTCATGGTTATGCACATGAACAAAAAGGTATTGCTGCACTATTTCTGATATGTTGCCTTGCCTTACTTGGTTTTCCGCTTACACCTACGTTTATTGGCATTGATTTATTATTCACCTACATTCATACACATGAAACATTATTAATCATCTGTATTGCATTAGGATTTATTTTAATTGAAGTGGCGGTTTTAAGAATCTATGCGCGTATCTTTTTAGGACAACACAAAAAAGCGTACCATCCGATTGCCTACAGATCATCTTAACCGAATACTTCCGATACGATACTTGTATTTAAAATTGTTAAGTGACTATTTATTTCTTATTTTACATGAGAAATAATTTTTATGTTTGAAACTACCAAAAAAATTATACTGCTGATGCTTTCAGCTAACTTTATCATTAGCTGCAGTAAAGAAGAAACAAATACCAATACAGATACGGCATCTGTCATGCTGATTCATGCTTCGCCCGATGCACCTGCTGTAGATATATATAAAGGAACTTCAAAAATCAACAGCTCTTCCATAGTATATGCTGCTGCTCCGACTTATTTTACAGTTAGTGCAGGCAATCAGTCTTTTGATATAAAACAAGCAGGTACGGGCGTGTCCATGTTCTCAACAGCCACCTTACCTTTTACTAAAAATAAAGCTTACAGTGTATTTATAGTAGACTCTGCCGCCAAAGCCTCAGCTATACGTTTTGAAGACAACCTGGTTGCACCAGCAGCCGGTAAAATAAATTTCAGAATGTTACACTTATCTCCAAATACGGCAAATGTAGATTTCATCTTACGCAGCGGAGCCGACTCTATTGCCCTAACGAATAAGGCATTTAAAGAAACAACCGATTTACTTGCCATAGATGGAAAAACATACACAATAAAAGCAAAATTAGCGGGAACGCAAACTGTTGTCGCTTCAGCTTCGGGTATTATCCTGAGCAGCGGAAAAATATACACCCTGTTTCTCAAAGGTTTTTCAGGCGGGACAGGTACAAGTGATGCGGGAATTCAGGTAATTCAATACAATTAATCTTCCTTTTTATTGAGTAGTTCTTCTTTGACTTTAAACATAAATTTTAATACATTTAGGTATGCAAACAATTTTGTCACCGGAAGATTATATTAAAGGCATCCTGCAAAAAGACAGAATTATTTTAAGTAAAGCAATTACCTTAATTGAAAGTACTAAAAAAGAAGACGAGGCTATTGCGGAAACAGTACTGCAAGCCTGCTTAAAAACAAAAAACACCAGTAAACGAATTGCTATCACGGGTTCGCCCGGTGCCGGGAAAAGCACCTTCATCAATGCATTCGGAAAATTACTTTTAGACAACAAGAAATCTCTGGCGGTATTAGCAATCGATCCATCCAGCACCATCAGCAAGGGCAGTATTTTGGGCGATAAAACACGCATGGAAGATTTGGTGAGCAATGAACATTGTTTTATCAGACCTACAGCAAGCAACAACCATTTAGGTGGTGTGGG